>CALARO010000179.1 GCA_937888935.1 uncultured Clostridia bacterium | reverse complement strand
TCGGTTTATTTTTAAGCAAAAAACTTTCTTCGGCTGCGCCCGCGTTCTGCGCGTGCGCCTTGGCGGCGATTTTTGTGATATTTGCGGCGGCGAAGAAGCCGAAGCGAACGAACGGCGCGGCGGACGGCAGGGAAAGCGAAGTGCGGGCGCGGTATGCGGCGGCAAAACGCGAGATTTCGGAAATTTTCGAAGCGCGGCGGCTGCGCGCGCCGGCCGATTTCGGCGCTGCGCTCACACGGGAAATCGAACGGCTTTCCGGGGATCTTGCCGCCTTTAAACGCTACGAAGAGGACGGGGCGCGGTATGCGCGGCGGGCGGCGGAATACATGCGCGAAGCGAATTTGCCCGCATACGGCGGCGCGGAAACGGCGGCGGGATACGGCGCGCAGGGCGGCGCGGAATTTCGCGCGGCGGACGGTGCGGACGGAACTTACGGTGCGCGGGCGCGGATTGCGGCGATGAAAGAAGCGTTGAGCGCGAAGCGCAAGGAATTGGCGGGGATCGAGCGGCGCATCGAAGAAGCGGAAGCGGCGGCGGAACGGCTGGAAGAGAAGCAATGCGAGCTGTACTCGAACCGGGAAAAGACGGAAAACGCGCGTTACCGCCTGAATATCTACCTGAAAACGGCGGAAATTCTGCGGCGGGCGGACGACTCGCTGATGAGCCGGTATTCCGAGCCGGTGCGGCGGAGATTTTTGCAATACGCCGCGCTTCTGGAAAGCGAGCTTGGCGTGGAAGCGTACATGAACCGCGATTTTTCGCTTTCGTTCTCGCGCGGGGGCGCGCGGCGAAGCGACGGGCATTTAAGCGCGGGGGTGCGCTCGGTGTGCGCGCTGTGCCTGCGGCTCGCTTTGATCGACGTGATGTTCGCGGGGCGCGAAACGCCGTTTCTCGTGCTGGACGATCCGTTCGTTCATCTCGACGAAGAACATTTCGCACGCACGGCGCGGCTTGTGCGCGAGCTTTCGAAAGATCGGCAGATCATTTATTTCACCTGCCATGCTTCGCGTTCGATCGCGCTGCAATAAAATTTGATAAAATCAATTTATGCGTTTTTTCCTTCGCGCTTTTGCGGCGCGGGGGAATTTTTTTTGCGCGTAAAATATATATGTGCATTTTTCGGACTGATTTTACGCACACATACGTGAGCGGGCGCAATATAATAGAAGTAATAACTAATAGAAGTAATATTTTCGATTGAAAATCTAATGATAATCGAAAAAACAAATCGTTATGATAAAATATTTCTATGATAGAATTTTTCGAAAATGCGCTTCAAACGTTTGACAAACGCGTGAAAATGGCATAAAATAAGGAACAATAATTCTTGACGTCGATTAAAAGCACATAACAAATCGAAAATTTCGAATCGCGATTATCGACAAAACGAATTTCCCCGAAATCGTTTTAGATTTTTCGAAAAAAGCAAATAATACGTAGCGGAAGAGAGCCGGACGGAAGAAGCGAAGCACCAAAGCGATCGCGGCTTTGCAAAAACCGGGCGGAAAACGGAAGGCTGCGGATTAAATATCCTGAAAAAACAAGGAGATAAAGGCTATGAAGAAAGTATTAAAGATAGTAACTGCCGGCGCGCTTGCGGCTTCGTTCGCTTTTTCCGTGGCGGCGTGCGCAAAGAAGGACGATAAGAAGATCAGTATCGAACTTCTTGTGGGTAACGATGAAGGCGCGGAAGTGCCGAAAATCGCGCAGATGATCAAATCGCAACTCGAAACGAATTTGCCCGAGTTGGAAGTGGTGATCAATCAGACCACGAAGAAAAACCGTTTGAATAAGATTCAGAACGATTGCGATTATCAGGTATGCCTTACCCGCTGGGGGCCGGACTATGCAGACCCTATGACGTACTTCGGTATGTGGATTACAGGCACTTCGAACAACTATGGTTTATGGAGTAACGAAAAATACGACGCGCTGATCAAAGAATGCAGCGACGGCTCGCTCACTTACGAGCAGCGTTGGGAAAAGCTCTACGAAGCGGAAAAAATCGTGATGGACGAAGCGGTGATCGCGCCGTTATTCACGAAGTCCAACGCCAATATGATCAAGCCCGGCGTAACGGGCGTGGAATTCCACCCTGTGGCGCTCAATCGCGTGTATAAGAATGCGAAGAAAGAGGGCGGCGGCGCGCTGAACGTGATGCTCGGCACTTCGGTGAAATCGCTCGACGCACAGGTGGCTACCGACGGCGAATCGTTTGAGGTGATTGCAGACTACACCGACGGATTGATGCAGATGAACGCAGAGGGTGCGGTGGAAAACGCGATTGCGGAATCTTATACGGTGAGCGAAGACGGCAAAACGTATACGTTTAAAATTCGCGACGCCGTATGGGCGAACGGCGCGGAAGTGACGGCGCAGGATTTCGTATTCGGCTGGCAGCATGGCTGCGACGCGGCAAAAGAATACGCATATATGTTCTCGGATATCGGTCAAGTGAAAAATGCGGATAAAATTCTGAAAGGCGAAGAGAAAGAGGACGGCACGAAATATACCGTGGCGGATCTCGGCGTAACGGCTGTGGATAAAGACACTTTGAAAGTTGAGCTGGAAGTGCCGGTGCCTTATTTCCTTTCGCTGATGTATTTCCCCACGTTCTATCCCGTGAACGAAGCTTTCTATAACCAGGTCGGGGCTGAAAAATATGCTACTACGGCGGATACGGTGCTTGCGAACGGCGCGTTCAAATTGAAAACGTATACCGCGGGCGGCTCTGTTGTAGAACTGGAAAAGAACGATAAGTATTGGAATAAAGACAAAATCGCACTTGACGGAATAAAATATCAGGTACTTACGGATAGTACCGCCGCACTCAGCACATATCAGGCAGGTACGCTCGATCTTGTAACCGTTTCCGGTTCGCAGATGGATCAGGTGAAAGACAGCAAAGAATTGAAAATCACCGGCGCAGGGTATATGTGGTATCTCACGTTTGCGCAGAAAGAGGGAACTACGACGACTTATCCCGACGGCTTCCCTACGAGAAGCAAAAATTTGCGGCTTGCCATCACCAATGCGATCGATCGTAAAGCAATAGCCGACGGAATCTTGAAAGACGGCTCGTTGCCCACCTACACCGCCTGCCCGCCGCAGTTTGCAACTTGCAGCGAAGGCGCGCATAAGGGCGAGGACTACGCGGCAAATCAGGAAAGATATAAAGACGTTTGTTCTTACGATCCCGCAAAAGCGCTTGAATATTTCGCGGCGGCGAAAGTCGATCTCGGCATAGAGTAAATCCGAGCCGATCGGAAACATAACTTTTCGTGAAGCAGCGGCGCGCCTTGATAAAAGACGCGCCGCGAAGGTTTACTATAAAGGTTTGTTAAAAAGGAAAAATAAGGGGCAAAATTCAGACGGAGGAAACGAATATGATGAAATATCTTTTAAAAAGGCTCGGAATGGCTGCACTTACGCTGTTTGCCATACTTTTGCTTTTATTTATCATGGTGCATTCGCTGCCCGGCTCGCCCTTCAATAACGCAGAAAAACTTACGGAAGCGCAAAAGGCGGCGATGAATGCCAAATACGGCCTGGATAAACCCATGCTTACGCAGTTTTTTATTTATTTTTCCAACGTATTAAAGGGTGATTTCGGCACGAGCTATTCGTTTGCAAGCGATATTCCCATTTCCACGATATTGGACGGGCGCATTGCCACGTCGTTTAAAATCGGCGGACTTTCCGTGCTGATCGGCACGGCGATCGGGCTTCTGATCGGCATTACCGCCGCGCTGCACCGCGATAAATTTCTCGATACGTTCTGCACGGTGCTTTCGATCGTGGGCGTTTCCGTGCCTTCTTACGTGTTTATGATGCTGTTGATGAACTGGCTCGGCGTAAAGGCGAACGTGCTGCCCATTCTGTATAAGCCGGAACGGGAATTTGCTTCTTCGATTATGCCCGCGATTTCTTTAAGTCTTTTCACCGTAGCCACGATTTCGCGCTTCACGCGCAACGAAATGGTGGAAGTGATCGACAGCGATTATATTCTGCTTGCCGAATCGAAAGGCTTATACGGCAACGCGCTGATTGTGCGGCACGTACTCAGAAACGCGCTGATTCCTATCGTAACGGTGCTTGCGCCGCTGATCGTAGATCTTCTGACGGGCGCGCTTGTGGTGGAAAAAATCTACGCGATCGACGGCATCGGCAAGCTGATGGTAGACGCCGTATCCGCAAACGATTATAATATTATCATGGCGATCAGCTTTTTGTATTCCGTGCTGTATATTCTCGTGATGCTGGCGGTGGATCTTCTGTACGGATTGATCGATCCCCGCGTGCGCGTGGCGAAAGGAGGGAACTAATATGAAACTTTTCAAGAAAAAAGCCGCTTTACAAACGGCAACGACTTCGGAAAATATCGACGTGCGGGAAGCGCAACCCGTGGAAAAAGAATACGAATTCGCGCCCGACGATTTCACGTTTGTGAAGACGGAAGAAGCGGCGGTGGATACGAATTTCTCCTCGCAGGGGTATTGGAAAGGCGTATTTACGCGGTTTTTCAAGAAGAAAATTTCCGTTGTCGGGCTGGTGTGTATCGGCGTGATCGTGCTGCTTGCGATTTTCGTGCCGCTTTTCAGCTCGTACGGTTACGACGAAGTGAACGTGCTTGCCACGAACATGTCGCCGCGCGTGCCGCTTCTTGAAAAGCTCGGCATTTTCAACGGCTGGGAAACCATTCGCACCGTGTCCGGCGAAAGCACGAAAGTGAATAAATATATCGAAAACGGCATGACGGACAAATACTTTTTGTTCGGCACGGACGAACTCGGGCGCGACATCTGGACGCGTACCTGGTACGGCGCGAGAATTTCGCTGATTATCGCGATCGTGGCTACGGTGATCGATATGATTATCGGCATGAGCTACGGTTTGGTATCGGGGTATTTCGGCGGCGTGACGGACGGCATTATGCAGCGCGTGGTGGAAATCATCAACGGGATTCCCCGCCTTGTGGTGGTGATTTTGCTTTCGCTGGCGATGAAGCCGGGTCTCGGCGCGATTATCGTTGCGCTTCTTATCACCGAATGGATCGGCATGAGCCGCATTTCCCGCGCGGAAATGCTGCGCCTTAAAGACAGAGAATATATTCTGGCGAGCCGCACGCTCGGCGCGAGCAATACGTCGATTATCTTCAAAGGCGTGCTGCCGAATATCGTAGGGCCGGTGATCACGCAGGTGATGTTCTCGATTCCCACGGCGATTTTCACGGAAGCGTTCTTATCTTTCGTAGGACTTGGCGTAAGGCTGCCCGAGTGTTCGCTCGGCTCGCTGATTTCAGACGGTTTTCAGGTGTTCAATACGCACCCGTATCAGATCATACCGCCGATTATCATTCTCGCGCTTTTGATGCTTTCGTTCAATCTCGTGGGCGACGGCTTGCGCGAAGCGCTCGATCCGAAAATGAAAGATATGTAAAATAAGAAAAAAGGAGGCGGCAACATGGCGGAAAGAAAGAGAATTTTAACGGTGCGCAATCTCGACATCACGTTTCAGACGAATTCGGGCGCGGTGCATACCATCCGCGGCGTGGATTTCGATTTATACCGCGGCGAAACCGTGGCGATCGTGGGCGAATCGGGCAGCGGCAAATCGGTGAGCTGCAAGGCGATTATGGGGATTCTCGCGCCGAACGCCACCGTAAATTCGGGCGAAATTTTATTTTCGTATACGCATGCGGACGGCACGGACGACACGGTGAATCTGCTGGCAAAAGACAGAAACTGGATGCGCAAGCACATCAACGGCAAGCGGATCGCGATGGTGTTTCAAGACCCGATGACGTCGCTCGACCCCACGATGCGTATCGGCAAGCAGATTGCCGAAGGCATGATCTGGCACTTCGGCATTTCGAAACAGGAAGCCTACGAAAAGGCGGAAAAGCTTTTAGAAGAAGTGGGCATCACGGACGCGGCGAAGCGCATGAAGCAGTACCCGCATCAGCTTTCGGGCGGCATGCGGCAGCGCGTGGTGATCGCCATCGCGCTTTCGTGCAATCCCGATTTGTTGATTTGCGACGAGCCGACCACCGCGCTGGACGTAACCATTCAGGCGAAAATTCTGGAACTCATCTGCCGCATACAGAAAGAGCGCGGCATTTCGGTGATTTATATCACGCACGATCTCGGCGTGGTGGCGAAGGTGGCGGATTACGTAAACGTGATGTACGCGGGCAAGATTGTGGAAAAAGGCACGGTGAACGAGATCTTCTACGAGCCGAAGCACCCGTACACGTGGGGGCTTTTATCGGCGATGCCCGATTTAACCACTTCGGACGCGCGGCTTTATACGATTCCCGGCTCGCCGCCCAATCTTTTAAACGAAGTGCCGGGCGACGCGTTCGCGCCGCGTAACGCTTTCCGCCTGAAAATCGACGAAAAGAAAGAGCCGCCGATGTTTAAGCTGAGCGAAACGCACTATGCGGCTACGTGGCTTTTAGACGAGCGCGCGCCGAAGTGCGAGATGCCGGCAGAGCTGAAAGCGCGTGTGGAAAGAATGAAAAAGGAGGCGGAAGAACATGAAAGATTATAACGCCGAACCTATCTTGCGTGTGGAAAATTTAAAGCAGTATTTCCGCGTAAACGGCAGCTATACGGTGCGCGCGGTGGATAACGTTTCGTTTGAGATCTACCCCGGGGAAACCTACGGGTTGGTGGGCGAATCGGGCAGCGGAAAATCCACGATCGGCAGAAGCGTGATCCGCCTTTATAAGCCTACGGAAGGCAAAATTATTTTCAAGGGCAGAGATATTACGGGGCGAATGGACGCGGAAACCGCTAAGATTCTGCGCACGAAAATGCAGATGATTTTTCAGGATCCGATGGCTTCTTTAAATCCGCGCAAGCGCGTGGGCGACATTATCGGCGAAGGACTGGACATTCACAAGGCGTATAAAACGCGCGCCGAACGCACCGAAAAAATCGAAGCGTTATTGAAAAAAGTGGGGCTTGCGCCCGAGCATTTCGACAGATACCCGCATCAATTTTCGGGCGGGCAACGGCAGCGCGTGGGCATTGCGCGCGCGCTGATCATGAACCCCGAGCTGATTATTGCCGACGAGTGCATTTCCGCGCTGGACGTTTCCATTCAGGCGCAGGTGGTGAACCTTATGAAAGACATTCAGGAAGAAACCGGCACGGCGTACCTTTTCATCGCGCACGATCTTTCGATGGTGAAGTACATTTCCGATCGGATCGGCGTATTGCACCTTGGGCATCTTCTCGAAACGGGTACAACCGAAGAGATTTTCGAAAACCCCACGCACCCGTACACGCGTTCGCTGATTTCGGCGATTCCCTGCCCCAACCCGATCGCGGAAAAAAAGCGCGCGGCGGAAGCCTACGATTATTATTCTTCCGGTCTTGATTACAACGTGGGCGAAATGCATTGCCTCGGCGGCTCGCACTACGTGTTCGGCACGGACGAAGAAGTGGAAAAATTTAAAAAACGCGAAATATAATTTTTTCGGACTTTGAGATTGCCTCTCAAAGTCCGAAAAAGTTTTATAGGCCGCTTGTTTTGCCCGCAAGATCCGTCTGAAAATACATTTCGGGGATTTTGCCCACGATCACGCACTCGCCCGCGAGAACGTCCGTCTGTACGGCGAAATGATCGGTGCGCGAAGCCATCACGATGCTGATATCCGCCACCACGTTTAAATAAATCGAGTGCTTCGTCTGGTTGATGCCCACGCT
>CALARO010000178.1 GCA_937888935.1 uncultured Clostridia bacterium | reverse complement strand
GCCCGGAAACCTGTACTTTGCCATAGTATAGGCAACGAACATACTCGATATAAGGGTTACCAACAAATATACGAAAGTTTGCCAAAGCGAATTGAACAACATCTCGCCAAACCCCGTATTGCCGTTTACCTTAAACAATCGGAACATTTCGGAATAATTATTAAAACTCCACGACTTGGTAAAAGCCATCATAGAATCTCGTATTTCGGACGCCGTTTTAAGTGAATTATTTAAAACCGCCCAAAACGGGATGATGTGTATTACCGCTAAAATAAGGAAATACACAAACATAAAAATCAAGAATATTTTTACGGGGATCGATAAACCATGAAAAGTTAAAATAGCACCTTTCAACTTACTTTTTTTCTTCATTTTTCCACCTTTAATATTCAACGCCGTCATTTACGAGCAATAATATTTTTCTGCCGATCAATACTACCGGAATCGTTATAAGCGTTATAAACATACCGAACGCCGAAACGTACCCCATAAGATAGTTTGTATCGGTACTGCCCGCTATCATAGTCTGGAACATATACAAATAATAGCCGATAGACGTCATTCCGTTTGCTCCCGATCCGTTGGAATATAAATACATCGAATAGTCGGCAGTAAAGAAACTGCACAAAGCAAACGTAAGCATCGTGGTAAGCGTTGGCCACACCAACGGAATGGCAATAGAAAACGCCTCTCTGAAAAAGCCGCACCCCTCAATTTTTGCGGATTCAAATATTTCTTCGGGGATTTTCATATATGCGCTCCCTAAAATCATATCCGCGCCCGTCATTCTTAAAATGCACATTTGTATCA
Organism: uncultured Clostridia bacterium; assembly: GCA_937888935.1. Classification (GTDB taxonomy): domain Bacteria; phylum Bacillota; class Clostridia; order Christensenellales; family Borkfalkiaceae; genus Scatosoma. The sequence continues at coordinate 6,893 of CALARO010000178.1, read as the reverse complement.
TAAGCGTCGTAAATGCGGTTGACTCGCTACCTAAGAAACCATTTTTAAGCAACGAAGGACTTAATTCCACGCCCAATTTCTTCAACACTTCGATTATAATGCCGTTATAAGCGTACATTTCTTTCATAACGCCGGAAAAAACTACCGCGCCGACAATTCCGGGAATGTAATATATTACCCTGAACGTCTTGTTCAGTATCATATGTTTCGTCAATATTAAAGCAACGAAAATATTTATTATATTTGCCGCAACATTTGTTAAAAACCAAATAATCATACTGTGTTTCAGTAGATTAAGCGGATTATATCCCCACGGATCTCGTTGTTGTTTAAAGCTTTCAAATACTCTTTGTATAGATTCAAAACTCCACTCCAAAGCCTTGTTTTTAAACGCAAGAGTGATTGCCGAGAAATTAACGACGAAATAAAATATGATAATGTGCGCCAACGGTAAAATCAAGCAGAGATATATAAATGGAAAATTTCTCTTTTCACGAGCGGAATAATTTTTAAATAGACGTTTCTTATTTAAGTTTAACATTTATTGTACCTTTAAGATTTCCAAATTCCGTCCTCGACTTGCTTTTTCGCGTGGTCGTAAATTTGAGTAGCGCATTCCTTTGCCGCCGCGTTAAATATAGATATATCTCCCGTTTTCTTTAAAGTTCTTGAATCGTAAACGGTTAATCCTTGCGCCATAACGTGGTTGACCGGATATCTCGTCATATACGGGAACATAGCCTCGCCTACGCCAAGTTCAGCTCTGTATCCTCTTGCTTCCGCAACACAAGCTTTAACGTGCTTATTGAACAACATAGCAGAAGTTCCTTTAAACCACGGTTCATCGCTTTCAGCAAACATACCCAAGGCAAAAAATTGCGTTTCATTCGTGTGTTCGCCCATAAGTTTAGCACCGTCTTCACTTGCGCACATACGGAGAAACAAAGTAGCGATTTCTTTAATTTCATCATCTGACTTTTCCGAAATATACCACGCACTTCCCGAACGATCTATAACGATACCGCGAGCCTCTACCGCCTTAGCAACGTCTTCCAAATCAAGAGAAACGTTTAATGCGGTTTCAGTTTCAGATTTTATCGTTTCAACATCTTTCCCCGCATCGACGCCGTCGCAAATAGCGGAAAGAATTGCGTCGCATTTATCTTCATCGTATTTATCCCCGAAAAGTTTTACACCAAATGCCGATATAACGGGGATTTTTATGAAAGATACGTCTTTCGTGTACTCACTGTATCTTAAATGTTCCTCGTTATACATCCAACTTCCCGTAGCCATAAACGCCGCATCGCCCATCATTATTTGAGCCTGAGCAGATGTAAAATCTTGCATTTTACTCCCATCCGAACCGATATTTTCGTCATACATACGGTAGTAATCTTTTAATATTTCCTCTACTCCGTCGGCGGCGAAAACTTCATACGGTTGAGCAAGATTATTACCGTTTTCATCTTGCATAGACCAAAACTTCTTCCATTCGTTTACCCCTTCGTATTGAGCGAACCAATACTGTAAAGGCTGTCCCGTATAACCGTTACCGGAAATTGAATACGCAAACGGGAATACGCGGGTCGTCGCCGCTTTCTCCATCATCACGTCAACACAATGCCACATTTCTTTCGTAGTTTTCGGCACTTCTAACCCATACTCTTTAAGAACACGCAAATTCACGGCGAAACCGGCACTTCCCACCGTCGTAGGAACACCGTAAAACTTGCCGCTTTCATTTGTATTTTTACCGTTATAAACAACGGTATCCATATTAGAAATATCATAGCTGATATTCGAAACTTTTTCGCTTATAGTTTCGCTTTCTTCGGTTCCGTCGAATTTTATTGCAGGTTTTGAGTAAACGCTGTCTGTCAAATCATAAAGACATCTTCCGTATTGTCCTTCGAGCGCAAGAGAAATACTAACGCTTGACCAATATACATCAACACCGCTATCGGAATAAATATCTTGAAGTAAATTCGTATTTCCAAGATTAGTTTGCGCCGGTAACACATTGATTTTATAGCCAGTGCTATCTTTATAAATGTCATTAAATTTTTCAGCCAACGCCGTAACGAAGGATGTGCCGTATCCCGCAGACGTAACTTTAACGTTTACGGTTTTGCCGTCTTTAATGACTCCGTTGCCCTGATCCTTACTGCAAGACGTGCCGCATAAACAGGTCATTGCAGTAACTGCGCACAAAAATGTTGTAATTTTCTTCCTCATTTTCATTACTCCTTATAATGCATAAAAATTCCAATAATATTATTGCCGAAAGTCACGGCAATTCTATTACACATATAGTTTAACATTAATCACAGCCGTTTGTCAATGCCGATAAGCGACAATATGTACGAAAATCCGACGAGATTTTAATTAACTCTCTGGTTGCGCAAAAAATAATTGTTTCATATTAGTTTCATATTATTTGAGTTTTTTGTTTGAATTTTGTAAAAACTGTTAGCAAATCACGCAAAACTTTGCTTGAAATGTATGAAAAAAACCTTGACAAATATTCGACTATTATGCTATACTGTACGAAAAGGCGATAATATGATAACGATAAATGATGTAGAAATTTCTTTTTCTAATATGGGTTTTTTTACCACAAAAGATGCTTGGATTCACCCCACGAGAATTATTGACTCTTTTGAAATAATATACGTTGTCGAAGGTGAATTCGATATGCAAGAGGACGGTAAAATTTATCATCTTGAACCGAAAAACTTGTTTATTTTATACCCGGGTTTGCAACATCAAGGGATTAAAGTAACTAATTTTTCGATTAAATTCTTTTGGTTGCATTTTCGTTGCAAAAACTACGAAAAACTTGGATTAAATAAATTGTACAATGATGCCGAACTTGAAAAAAACTCTTATCTTTTTAGAGAAATAATGGCTTCTCAACAAAGAAAAAACTCGACGTTATGCGAAATTAAATTAGCGGAATTGTTAGTAACGCTACCCAACGACTACAATAAGTCCAGCCGCTCAAAAGTCGTTTCGGAAATTATAGAATTTGTGAGACTTAATTCCAATAAAAACTTAACCGTGAATAATATAAGTTCTCAATTCGGATATTCAACGGATCATTGTTGCCGAATAATTAAACAAGCAATCGGAATCTCATTGCACTCGCTTATAAACCAAAATCGAATTAGTTATATTAAGATGTGTCTGCTTAACACAAATTTGACAGTTAAAGAAATTGCTAATCAATGTGGATTTGAAGATGAAAATATGTTCGTTAAATTTTTTAAATATCACGCAAAATATTCTCCATCTCAATACCGCAATAAACACAATGGACTTAAACTAAACAACCACTAATCATTATTATTTGAGAGATTATTTCGATATTAAAAACATTAAAAATTGCTTAAAAAGCACAAAATGATATTTTATAAATTATTGATAAAAGGAGTACCGCGTAAATTCACGGTACTCCTTTTGATTATATTTAATAAATATATTTTATTTTAATATTCCTTGTTGTTACACAAAATTTTTTCGTGTTAAGTTTACTTTCTTCAATAATTCGTTTACCCACGCAATTTTGCGTGAAACCTCAATTTTACCATTCGTTATCATTGCTGCACATTGCATTTGCTTTGTATTATCGTAAATTATCACCTCGTTGCACAACGGATAAATTTTTAAAAAATTCTCTTGCGAAGTAATAAATCGCCGTTCTATCGTTTCATCGGAAATTCCATGTCCACCGCTTTCGATACGTTTTCGCACCCTTTCTTTTGCAATTTCAGCTGTTTCAACGCCTACATATCTTAATAGTATCGTGTATCCCGCTTCTTTCGCTTGTTTTACAGCATTAAATATAGATTGCCCGCACAGCGTTGTTTCCTGATTGAACGATACACCGCTTTCAATACATTCATGTTGCAACTGCAATAATTTTTTGCCCGCAAGAATTTGTGCGCGCGGCTCTTCCCATTTCAACCCCAAAGAAGACAGAATTTCATCGCAATTCAATCGGATTCCTAAATCACTACTTTTTTCTAAATAAAATAGCGTGCTTTTTCCCGCACCGTTCACACCGGCAAATATTGTAAATTTTTTAATAGAATTCATTTGCTATTACTTCTTTTTGTCGTTTCGCCAAAAAAGCATTATAAGTTTTGGTGTATAATTTCTTTTCTTCCTGCGTTGTCGCACTCTTCATAAGCCGCAAATATTGTTCACCGCTCCTTATCGTTATTTTTTTACTTGTTTCTATTTTATTTGCAATATTCTCCATAAGCTTTTCACTTCCTTTAATTTTAGTATAGCAAATTTTTGGTGTTTTGTCAACTATATTTTTTACTGCAATGCTTCGTTCTTTTTGGAACTAATACTGTGTATCGAACGAACCGCACCTCCGTATAACGGGCAAATGTCAAAATCCCACGGTAATAATTTTAACATATACGGTATATTTTCCACTTTGATTACTTCTATTTTCCGAACCAAATCTCCGAACAGTCCTTCAAAGCCTTTGGCATTTTCCCGCCGCGTATACTCTTCGTAAACAAAGATAATGTATCTGATTAAATCTCTATAAGAGTAAATGTAATTTAACAATTTTTTATCCCGACTCAATCTGTAACAAGTAAATTTTTGTGGTAGCCTTAAATCGCCATAAGACACATTCTTCTTCACGTCGTTAAAAATATTCTCATACATTTTAACGGCAAATTCATAATTTCCCACCATAAAAACCCCGATTTGTTTACTACCGTCATATTTTTCAAGGCTTTGTATGTGATGTTCAAAATTCCGCTTAAAAGAACTCTCTAAATTTTTTCCACTATAATCAGGAAAATTCATAGGTGTTGTTACGCTACGTACATTCACAAAATCGGGATTATTTTTACACTCTTCCTTAAATATTTTTTCGTTTTTCTCGGCTTGACGTGAAAAATCATTTTCCTTGATTATTTTTTGAGAACCTTTTTTCGTTTCTTTTGAAGCTGTGATTTGAAAATGCTCTATAAAACCATTTTCAAAAACAAAATCAGGAAATTCACTTGCTTTTTCATTTGGTTGTGCTGTACGTAATAAATTAGCGACTTCGATTCTATCTTCTTCGGACAAGCCAAATGCATTATTTTGAAAATCAAAATAGCATATCGGAAATTTAAAAAACTTCTCGTCGCTGACATCTAAATAACTTTTTCCGTCAAAATCACATCGAATTTTACCATTGTTATAAAAAATAATTTTTTTCACAGCCTCTAAACAAACCTGCTCTCTTTCCCCTCGCTTCATATCTTCCCCTTTTTTCAAAAATAACGATCTCGTATTTTTGTGTTCAGTTACTTATAAATTAAAAATTTCGTACTTTTAAAAAATATCATTCACCGATTTAATGAGCGGATCGGCTGGAAAATGTTTTGCATTCCCCGTGATTAAAACTGCATTACACGCTTTCGCCACTTCAAAAAACTTTTTATCCGATTCGTCGCTAAAAGGTATCGCCAAAGGCGTAGGCGAAACAATAATCGCCTTGGAACGAATAAACGACATAATCTGCTCTATATACGTCAAATCAAAATGAAATTTCTCTCTTGATAAAACAGCATAATATTCTTCTAAAATCCGTTCGTCCGCGCAAAGCGTAAAGTTCCCTTCGACAAAGCGGTTAAAAACATAGGCGGGTTTACCATGCGGCGATAACAACGCCGACACGATCACATTTGTATCCAATACCACAAACATCATTATTCCCCTTGACGCGCAGCATTGATTTCATTTTGAATTTCCTCGTCTGTAAGCGGAACCGGAAAATTTTTCAACGATTGTTTCTGTAACTCAGAAACAGCTAATTGCATTTCAAGCTTTTGTACAAAAGCAAGTACCGCTTCAAAATTCGATTCGTTGATTCCGATCATAAGCGCAGACGGCTTTCCGTTATCCGTGATTACCGCTTTTTTATTAGCCGCAAGATTTGTCATTACCGCTTTGGTGTTATTACTCAATTCTCTTATTCCATAAAAATTCATTACAATTACCTCCGTGCAACAATAGTATACACAAATGATATACAAAAGTCAATACTTTTTTATGAAAAATTATAAAAATTTTTTAAAACCTCAATTCTATATGATTTAATATAACAAAAATTTGGCGTTTTCTTAACTATATTTTTACTTTTTTCTATCCATGTTATATTGCTCACTTTACGAAAAAATCGCGGCAATACGAACAATTTTTTTTCGTATACCGCGATATTTTAATGTATGTTTTGTTAAGCTGTAAGTGCAATTTTTCCCTTTATTTCTATGCCTAAACGCTTCTCAAATGAAAGCAGTTCAAATACACATTTATTCGCCGCGCCAAATAAGGCCTAAGTTGAACTATTGTGTTCGACTTAGGTTTTCTTTTTCGCTGTTTTGCCTGTTTTTGCTTCATTTCAACGGCATTTTTGCTTGTTTTGGCATTTTTACATTTGTTTAGTTGTAATAAAAATAGTTCGTATCGTTTCGGCTACGCCTCTTTTTTATACGAACTTTTTTGATAAATCGACAGTTTAAACACGCATTATTAATCGAAAATTTTCATATTTCACGAATTTGCGGTTTTGTATCACTCGCGCTATTTTTACGTTTTTATTATAAAAAGAAAAACCCTGACTTACGTCAAGGTCTATCGGTCGCGGCGTATTGTACGTGATGATCATTTTATCATCGTACAATTTTATTTCTTTTATTAAATATTCTATCAGTAATTTCGGCGTTTTTTCAAGTCCGACTCGGTAATACATTAAAATTTCTTCTCTCGATAGCCGACACGCCGTCTTCGATTTTTCTATCGTCAGATTTTTCTGCAATTCGTCGAGTTTTGCTTCGAGTTCCCGCATACGGTTCATTGCGGTTGCCGTTGTG
>CALARO010000177.1 GCA_937888935.1 uncultured Clostridia bacterium | reverse complement strand
TGACGATTTCGGCTTCGAAATGATCGCGCAGAACAAATTCACCACCGCGCAGATCGACAGAGCCACCTGGACGGAAGAAATGCTCGATATGCTCACCGAGTGGATCAAAACCGATCCGCGCGGCGAAAAATACCGCGATCTCGATTGGTCGGAAGAGTACGATCTTGCGCGCAACGGCGATCCCAACGACACGCAGACGATGCTTTAACGCACCGCTTGCGGGCAAAAAATTATACAGAAAAAACAATGACAAAAACGGTGTATATTTGCGCTTGCGCCGAAAAAAGCGCGGGCGGCGGCGTGTACGAATACACGCTTGAAAACGGCGGAAAATTCGAAAAACGGGCATACCTGTCCTGCGATAAACCCATGTTTGCGGCGAAAGACGGCGAAAAACTGCACGTTCTTCTGCGCGCGCCTTTTGCGGGGCAAAATCTCGTAAATCCGCTCGCAAGAGCGGCGACTCACGGCGCGGCTCGGCTCGGCGGCGAAGAAGAATGCAGCGGGTATTTCTCGTGTAACGCCGATTTTTCGGGCGTTTCCGGAATAAAAAGCACGATGGGCGTGTGCGCGTGCCATATCGCGGCGGCGGAAGGCGATACGTATATCGCCAACTATTTAAGCGGAAATTTCGTGAAAAACTGCCATATCTGCGTGTCTCACGAAGGGGTGGGGGTAAATCTGCCCAGGCAGGATATGCCGCATACGCATTTCGCGGCGTTTTCGCGCGATAAAAAGCGGGTATTCTGCTGCGATCTCGGCTTGGATACCGTGTTCGTGTACGATCGGAATTTAAACGAAATTTCTCGCGCCAAAGTGCCGGCGGGTTACGGCGTGCGCCACCTTGCGATTTCGAAAAACGGGCATACCGTGTATGCGATCAACGAGCTTGTGCCGTCCGTCACCGTGTTTGCGTTCGACGGAGATACGCTTGAAAGAAAAGCCACCGTTTTGCTGCCGTGCGAAGTGAAAACATCCACGGCGGCGGCAATCCGCTTATCTGCAGACGAAAAAACGCTGTACGCTTCGGTGCGCGCGGAAAACGCCCTGTACGCGCTCGATATATCGGGGGCGCGCGCGGGCGCGAACGGTACGCCCGAAGTGATACAGAAAGTGAGTTGCGGCGGCGATTCCCCGCGCGATTTCGATATTTTCGGCGATGTTTTGCTGTGCTGCAACGAAAATTCAGATAACGTTACCGCGTTTTCCGTGGAAGAGAGCGGCAAAATCGGCAAGCAGACCGGCGAAATCAGATTGCCCGCCCCGCTTTGCGTGATACGGCGATAAATTAGCGCGAAATTTCGTGCGCCTTGCCATCGTTTTCGCTTGCGAAACGGCGAAAAAAGTTGTATAATATGCCTTGAAATTCAAAGCGCAAAGGAAAAGGCAATGCAGGAGATCGAATCCGCCGCCGATCGGCAAACGGAAACACAAACGGAAGCACAAACGGAAATCCAACCGGAAAACAAACCGGAAACACAACCGGAACGCCGTCAAAAAAGCGGAAACAAATTCATAAAATTCATCAAAAAAAACGCGGTGTGCTGCATCGCGTTTTGTCTTGCGCTCGTCACGGCGTTTATCGTGCCGCCGGATAAAGAGTATCTCGGCTATTTCGATTTTAAAACGCTCGCGTGCCTGTTTTCCGTGTCCGCGGCGGTGTGCGCCCTGAAAGGAATTCGATTTTTCTATATCGCCGCCCGCGCCATCGTGCATAAATTCAAAAACGCGCGCGCGTGCGTCATCGCGCTTGTGTGCGTTACGTTCGTAGGTTCTATGCTGATCGCCAACGACATGGCGCTCATCACGTTTCTGCCGCTCGGCTATCTCGCGCTTTCTTCCACGGGCAAGCAAAAATATATGCCGTTCACGTTCATCATGCAGAATATCGCGGCGAATCTGGGCGGCATGCTCACCCCGTTCGGCAATCCGCAAAATTTATACCTGTACGGAAAATTCAATATTCCCACGGGCGAATTTACGCTGATCATGCTTCCGCCGTTCGCGTTTTCCGTACTCGCCATCGTGCTTTGCTGCGCGGCGTTCGTAAAACCGGAATCGCTCGAGCTTCCCGAAGAAAAAATCACGCTGAATAAACCGCGGCTTTTTGCCTATCTCGCCTTGTTTTCACTCGCGATTTTAATGGTATTCCGTATTCTGCCGTACTATATCGGTCTTGTGATCGTCGCGCTCGGCGTGTTCGTTCTCGATCGTTCCGCCCTGAAAAAAGTGGATTACGCGCTACTGTTTACATTCGCTTTCTTCTTCGTGTTTTCGGGCAACATGTCGCGGATTTCCGCCGTGCGCGATCTGCTTTCGAAGCTGCTCGCCAAAAACACGCTGCTTATATCCGTGC
>CALARO010000176.1 GCA_937888935.1 uncultured Clostridia bacterium | reverse complement strand
AACTTATGCGTTGTGTGTAGACAAGGGGTATGCCCGAAAATGTAAATATCCATCCGCAGAGCGGGTGGATATTTACTATTCGGCGTTTATTATAAAATCTAAATTTTTCCACAAGGCGAAAAGCCGTTATTTCGCGCTCTTCGATACGTTGAAGAAAAATTCCACCACGTCGCCGTCCTGCATCACGTACTCTTTGCCTTCGCTGCGTACTTTGCCTTTTTCTTTCGCCGCCACAAGCGACCCTAAAGATACAAGCGTTTCCCAATTCACTACGTCCGCACGGATAAACCCCCGTTCGAAATCCGAGTGAATTTTCCCCGCCGCCTGCGGCGCTTTCGTGCCTTTCGCGATCGTCCATGCGCGCGTTTCTTTTTCGCCCGCCGTAAGATACGAAATCAAGCCGAGCAGCGAATACGATTTTTTAATCAGCCTGTCAAGTCCGCTTTCGCCCAACCCGAATTCTTCCATAAAAAGCACCTTGTCTTCCGCTTCCATCTGCGAAAGCTCTTCTTCCGTCTTCGCGCAGATCACAAGCGTTTCGCTGCCTTCCGCTTTCGCAAACTCTTTCACGCGCACCACGTAGGGCAGAGTGTCTTCGTCCTTGCCCATGTCCGTTTCTTTAATGTTCGCCGCGTAAATCACCGGTTTCGAAGTGAGCAAAAACAAATTTTTATAAAATTCTTCGTCCTTTTCTTCCACGGCAAAATTCCGCGCGGGGTTTTCCTTTTCTAAAAACGCGTAAATCTTTTCCAGAAACTCGTACTCTTCCGCCGCCTTCTTGTCCGCGCCGCCTTTCGCGTTGTTCTTCACCTTGTTCATGCGCGTCTGCACCGTTTCCATATCCGACAAAATCAATTCGAGATTAATCGTTTGAATATCGCGCACCGGATCTACCGAATTTTCCACGTGCGTGATGTTCGCGTCTTCAAAGCAACGCACCACGTGTACGATCGCGTCTACTTCGCGGATATGCGAAAGAAACTTATTGCCTAAGCCTTCGCCGCGCGAAGCGCCTTTCACAAGCCCCGCAATGTCTACGAATTCAATCACGGCGGGCGTTACTTTTTTACTCTGATACAGGGCGGCGAGCTTATCCAGCCGCTCGTCCGGCACGGCAACCACGCCCACGTTGGGTTCGATGGTGCAGAAAGGGTAGTTAGCACATTCCGCACCCGCGTGCGTGATGGCGTTGAAAAGAGTGGATTTTCCTACGTTGGGCAAGCCTACTACTCCGAGCTTCATATTAAAAACACTTCCTTAAAATAATTCGTTTTTTGCGCGCGGCGGCGAATGTATTGCGCGCCGCCAAAGTTTTGCGGCGGATTTTTTCGCGCCGGCATAACGTTTTTACGGCGGAAATTTTCAGCGCCGCCATATAAACTGCCATATAATTATAATATAAAATTCGAAAATAAGCAAATTAAACTTGCATATTTTTCAAAAATATGTTAATATATCTTTTGAAAACGTCTGAAAAAGCATAAAAAACCGCGTCAGAAGCAGTTTTCGCGGGGCGCGCGAGGAGATTTACTTATGGATTACAAGAAATATATAGCCGAAAAAATCGCGATCGACGGGGTAAGCGCGGAAGAGATCGCTTCTTATCTCACCGTGCCGCCCGCCAACGATATGGGCGATTTTGCGCTGCCCTGCTTCAAATTTTCGAAAATTCTCAAAAAATCGCCCGTCGCGATCGCCGAAGATTTAAAAAACGCGTTTACTACGGACTTAGTGATCTGCGGCGTTTCGTCGGTGAACGGGTATCTCAATTTCAGAATCGATCGTTCGGCGTTCGTAGCGGAAACGCTTGCGCGCATTGAAAAAGAAGGCGATAAGTACGGCTCTTCCGATCTCGGGCGCGGCAAGACGATCTGCATCGACTATTCTTCGATCAATATCGCGAAACCTTTTCATATCGGGCATTTATCCACCACGGTACTCGGCGGCGCGCTGTACCGCATTTTATCGTTTCTGGGTTATAAGGCGGTGGGAATCAACCATCTCGGCGATTACGGCACGCAATTCGGCAAGCTGATTTCGGCGTACAAGCGTTGGGGCGATAAAGAAACGGTGCAAAAGGGCGGTATCCGCGCGCTCAACGAATTGTACGTGCGTTTTCACCGCGAAGCGGAAGAACATCCCGAATATAACGACGAAGCGCGCGCCTACTTCAAAAAAATCGAAGAAAAGGACGAAGAATGTCTTGCGCTGTTCCGGTGGTTTAAAGAGCTTACCTTAAAAGACGTGCAGAAAATTTACGATCTGCTCGATATTAAATTCGATTCTTACGCAGGCGAAAGTTTTTATTCGGACAAGATGCAGCCCGTGGTGGACGAGCTGAAAGCAAAGGGTCTGCTGGTAGAAAGTCAGGGCGCGCAGGTGGTGAAGCTCGACGAATACGGAATGCCGCCTTGTATCATATTAAAATCGGACGGCACTTCGCTGTACGCCACGCGCGATATGGCGGCGGCGATCTACCGCAAGCAGACTTACGATTTTTATAAGTGCCTGTACGTGGTGGCGTATCAGCAGAATCTGCACTTCCGCCAGTTCTTCAAGGTGCTGGAACTCATGGGCAAAGAGTGGGCGAAAGATCTGGTACACGTGGCTTACGGCATGGTGTCGCTCGAAGAAGGCACGATGTCTACCCGCAAGGGCAACGTGGTGTTTTTAGAAGACGTAATCAATCGCTGCATCGAAAAAGCCTACGAGATCATCAGCGAGAAAAATCCCTCTTTGCAGGGCGAAGAAAAGCAGAAGATCTCCACGCAGGTGGGCGTGGGCGCGGTGATTTTCGGCGCGCTTTACAACAGCAAAATCAAGGACATCGTGTTTTCTTACGATAAAGTGCTGAATTTCGACGGCGAAACAAGCGTGTACGTGCAGTACACCTGCGCGCGGGCGAAATCGGTGCTGCAAAAGGCGAAAGAGCAGGGCGCGGGCGCGGAAGACTATAAAATTGATTTCGAGCTGAACGAAGCGGAAACCGATCTTGCGAAATCGCTTGAAAAATTCCCCGATACGGTGAAGGAAGCGGCGGAAAAGTACGAGCCGTCGTTTATCGCGCGGTATGCGGTGGATCTTTCGCAGAAATTCAATAAATTCTATTTCGATTGCAAAATTCTTGCCGCGGAAGACGAAAACCGCAAGAAATTCCGCCTTGCGCTTACGTCGGCAGCCGCGCAGGCATTAAAAAACGCGTTCGCGCTGCTCGGAATTTCCATGCCGGACAGAATGTAACGGAAAAACCGTAGGCGGTACATTCAAAAAAGCGCGGCGCAAAGGGGTGAAAGGTGGACGGAAAAGAGAGAACGGAAAACTGCATACGTCTGCTCGATCCGAAAAAGCAGGCGGATAAAGCCTGGTTTTTATCGCTTTTAGACGACGAAAAACAACGCCTTTACGAAGAAGAACGCTTAAAGGCGCTTTTGGTGATGCTGCGCGTAACGAAAATCAACGCGCTGAAAAAGCAGTTTTCCGCCGCCGAAGAAGAGCTGAACGAGCTTCGGAAAAGAATTTCGAAAAACGCCGAAACGTACTGCCGTATCAAAGAGCTGCGCGCCGAAAAGCAACGCCTTACGGAAGAAATCGAGAAGTGCCGCCCGTTTTTCGACGAGCCGTATTTCGCCCGCATGGACGTGGTGGACGATAAAGAAGGCTACAACAGCTATTATATCGGCAAACGCGGCGATATGCGCCTTGAAATCGTGGACTGGCGCGCGCCGATCGCTAAGCGTTATTATCAGAAAAGCAGCGTGCGTTTTTCCATCAACGAGTACGATTATCAGGTGATTTTGCGCCGCGCGCTGCGCGTGAAAGCGGGCAAATTAGAAGATTTCAAAAACGAATTTCTGTCCGTGCGCGATTATCTCACGCGCGAAGAAATTTCGGGGCGCGACGAAGAAATTTTGTTCGATCCGTACCTGCGCGAGATTTTAAAATCGCGCAAGGAAGAAACGAACGTGCGCGATATTATCGAAACGATACAGGAAAAGCAGTACGCGGTGATTTCGCTGCCCGAAAGGGAAAGTTTCGTGCTGCAAGGCTGCGCGGGCAGCGGCAAAACGATGGTGATGCTGCACCGCCTTTCGTATCTTATGTACAACGACGAAAACGTGCGCCCGCGCGACGTGCTTTTGATCACGCCCGGCAATTCGTTCAACGAATTCATCGAAGAGCTTGCCGAAATTCTGCAACTCGAAAAGGTGCGCGCGATGACGGTGGGCGAGTATTTTTCGAAAGTGCTTTCCCGCTTCGGCGTAGACGCGGAAAGCAAAATAGATTACGCGGCGAAAGAAAACGAAGCGTATTTAAAATATCTGTACTCGCCCGCGTTCGCGCGCGACGTGCAGAAAAAAGTGAATAAAACTTACGATAATTTATACGGCATTTTCACGGGCGAAGAGTGCCGCGAATACGTTTCCGCGCTTGTAAAACGCACGGAAGAACAGCTTGCCGCATACGAAAAAATCAAGAACGCTTCTTTGCGTATCCGCCGCGCCGTGCTGGGCGAAATCAAGGAAAGAAAGGATGGCGGCGGCGTGTTTTACACGAAGCCTTTCCGCTATCTCATGAACGCCGTCACCGTGGTGAACGACTTTCTGAAAAACGTGGTGAAAGAAGAAAAAGCGGGCGTTCCCGCGTACTTTTTCCGTCAGCTTCTCTCGTTTTACAACAACGCGGCGTATCTCGCGAAGAAAACGGAAGAAATCTGCGCGGACGCGCTTACCACGCTTGCCGAGCTTGCGGAAACCGTGGAAAAAGAACTTGCCGACGTAAAGCGGTATAAATCTTCCGCCGGCGGCGAAGAAACGTATCTTTTCCCCGAGCGGCTGGCGGCGAAAGAAGAGCTGCTTGCCGAAATTAAAAAAGTGCTTTCGAAAGTGGAAACGATCGGCGAAGCGAACGACGCGTTCGCGGAATTTTACGCGTTTCTGCGCGGGGAAAGCACGTTTGCCGCGCTCGGCAAGGGCGAAAATTTTGTGGACGTGCTGCGCTATTTCTATCGCGAAACGGTGAAGAAAACCAAGGCGAAATACGGCATGACGGGGCATATGCTGTATCCTTCCGACCGCTACGCGCTCTGCGCGCTGCTTTCCGCCACGGGCGAAGAACTCCGCCCCGCGTATTCGTTTGTGTTCGTAGACGAAGCGCAGGATATTTCGGCGGGCGAGTACGCGCTTTTGCAGAAAATCAATTCCCGCGCGGCGTTCAACGTGTTCGGCGATCTCGGACAGAACATGACGCCGTATCGGGGCGTGGGTAAGTGGGAAAACGCCTTTCCCGGGGCGAATATTTATAAGCTCGATAATAACTACCGAAATACGAATCAGATCGTGGAATACGTGAAGCAGGATACCGAAGCGGACATGGTGGCGTTCGGCGTGGACGGGCCGCCGGTGCAGCATATTTCCGCGCGCTCGATGACGGCGTTTTTCGCGGATAAAAAGGGCGTCCGCGCCGTGATCTGCACGGAAGCGGACAAGGAAAAATACCGCAGAAAAACGTTCTGGGACGTAGGCAAAAAAGGCAAACTTTCGCGCACGCGGGTAAATCTTCTCACGGTGTACGAAAGCAAAGGACTTGAATTTTCGGCGGTTGCCGCGGCGATAGGCAATATGAGCAAGGCGGAAAAATACATCGCCTGTACGCGCGCGCTGAATTCGCTTGCGATTATCGAAGGAAACAAAGAGTAACCGTTGTCCGCGCGCCGAAATCGCCGTTTGGGCGGCGTTTTGGCACGTAAATGTCAAGAGTAAATTGCAAAAAATTGAAAAAAAGTTAAAAAATTTTTTTATTTTAAGTTTTTCATATATTCGGCGAACAATTCGTTCGGAGTGGCAAAGCCCAAAACTTGACGGGGATAATTATTCATCCAATCTTCGCAAGCTTTCACTTGTTTCTTCGTTACGTGTTTGAAATTCGTCTTTTTCGGGAATATTCGGCGCACTTCCCGATTTAATCTCTCATTCGTAGCCCGTTCGCTACTGCTATACGGGTGGCAATAATACATTTTCGTTCGTTGTTCTTCCTTTTCTTTATTTCTTTTAGATTTTTCTAACCCTTCGCAATCGCTGAACTCGCCGCCGTTATCTACCGTAATTGATTTGAATACTTTCGAAAACTTCCCGCCGTATTTTCTTTCTAAGCTATCAATCACGGCAACAACGTTTTCTGCGCGTTTGCTCGGAATTTTAAAAATCAATTCTTTTCTTGTAACTCTTTCCGAAAGGTTAAGCAAAGTATCTAATGTAGTACCGACAACGCAGTCCATTTCCCAATGACCAAATTCACGGCGTTCCGCAATTTCTGCGGGGCGCTGTTCTATACTTGTACCGCGAGGAGCGCGAGAAATTGTTTTCTTGTGCTTCTTCTTTTTTCTCTTTTTCCGCTTAATCGGCAAATTCTCATTGCTTAATCGCAAAAATACGCCTTTTTCTATATACGAATAAAGCGTGCGCAAACAAATGGACGTGTTAAACTGCAAATTCTTTTTCTTAATTTCGCCCAAAACGGCAAGCGGAGTAAGTTTATCGTCGGCGATACGTTTTTCAATGTAATTCGCAAGCTCAAAATCTTTCCCGATTTTTAAGTCCGCGCCTTTGGCTTTCAAAAATTCTCTATATCGATTTTCTGCGATACTCGGCTCATAACACGACTTGTATTTATATAATCGCTCGTATTGATAATGATCGTAATACCCGACTTTCTTTGTTGTTGCCCCGCGTTTTAATTCGTAGTAAACGGTACGCACGGAACAGCCTAATTCTTCGGCGATTTGTTTCGGCGTTCGTTTATGCCGAACACATTCTTCTATGCGTAATCTGTCGGTAGCCGTTAAATGTTTAAAACCTTTGTAATTCATAAATGGGTACCCCCCTTAAATCGTGTAAGCCACGTTATTTTGCTATATTGCTGAAATTAAGCCTACTTTGAAATCGCCGCAAGCGCGGCGATTTCACGCTAAACCGCTTGCAATCTTGCCGCGAGAAAAGCAGGCTTTTCTTTATACGGCTTGAATAAAAAAAGGGGTCTTGCCCCTTTGTTTTCTCTTAGCTCCTAAGGGCGGTTCGGATATTCCCCGTCCGATGCCTCGCCTTTGTGGTAGCATAAGCTCCGCCGAAACGCAAAAGCGAAAAATTTTTTTAATTTCCCCTGCGGCTGAAACGGTATACTTTTTTTCGTTGCGGATAAAAACGGAAAATTAAAAAAATTTTTCGTCCCTTGGGGCGGGAAAACTCTTGCGTTTGGGCGTTGCTTATGCCGATAAAACGGGCGAGGCGATCGGAAGTGGAACACCCGAACAACGGAGCTAAGCGGAAACAAACCCCGCGAGGCTCCCGAAAATGGAACGAGTTCCGTTCTCGGTTCGTCGGGTAAGCGGTAAAAGGTCAACGCGGCGCAAGCCGTGAATATAAAAAAGGCAGGTAAAAGGAAATGGAAGAAATGACAGGCGGCGAAATCTTTCGGCTGATACAGTACTTGCGGGCGCAAGGCTGGACAGACGAAAAAATCGTTAAACTCATCGAGTTTATAACCCGATAAGTTTAACGACGTAGGAATTAAAGCAAAGCCGAACGGGGTTAAAGTTTCCAAAGCTCCCCCGAACGGCTACCACGGAACAGGGGCAAACCTGCCGCCCCTGCTTCCTGAATACCTTTCAATTATAGCATAGCGGAAAATAAAACGCAAGCGAAAACAGGGCGCAGAGCCGAAAAAAATTTTTTAATGAGGTATACTCGAATGAAATACGAATTTTTCAAGAACGTAACAAGCAAAGAAGAACTTTACAGCCAATACAAAAAATTAGCAATGGAACACCACCCCGACCACGGCGGGCGCGTGGAAGATATGCAAAAAATCAATGCCGAGTACAACGATTTAAAGGCGCGGGTATGGAATACGCACAAAAGCGCAACGGGCGAAACGTACACGAGCGAAAACGCCACCGCCGACGCGCCCGACCGCTTCCGCGATATAATCAACGCCGTTATGGGCTTTAATATTGATTTAGAGCTTTGCGGGTGTTGGTTGTGGGCGTTCAACGCGTACGAGTGCAAAGACGAGTTGAAAAACCTCGGTTTCTTCTACTGCTCGAAAAAGCGGGCGTGGGCGTGGACGGACGAAGAGCCGAAAAAGAACAAACACAAATTGACAATGGACGAGATCCGCGACCAATACGGCAGCGAGAAGATCAGGGAACGCAAAGACGAAACGAGAAGAATAACGGGGGCGGCGTAAGCCGTTCCCGCAAGAAAAAAACAAAGGAGCAAAAGAAAATGAAAATTTTAACGAAATGCGTAGATTTTGAAAACGAAAAATTTGTACTTTTCAAAGACAAAAAAGCAGGTTTGCCCGAGTACTACAAAAACGGCGAATATTACGGAACGATCCCCTATACCGAACTTGACGAGAACGGAAAGCTGAAACGGCAATTAAACGGGTTTGAAATCGGTATCGAAAACAGCGCAGAAGCCGCGCTTCGGTATCGGTGGACACAAATTCAACTGAAAAAATTTGAAAAGGCTCACCCGGAAGCGAGCGAAGAAATGCTGATAAAAAAAGCTATTGAATTATCGAACGCGATAAAATAAGCAACCAATCAGAGCGCCGACCGCAGGCGGCAAAAGTCCTGCGGAAAGGAAATAAAAATGTTATCAATCGAATTTTTGGAAACAAAACCGCACGAAGCAACCGAACTCGACAAACGCGCCATTGATAATTTGCGCCCGTACCTTGCAAATAGAGCGCGGCGCGGCGATCTGAACGCCGATACCCTTGAAATTCTCGACGAAAGCAATTATATTATCGTAGATACCGAAGGTTTCGAAAATATCGCGTATCTGGATAGCGGAAGCAAGGCGATTTGCGAAGTCGTGCAGCCGATAAACCGCGAAAAAGGCACGTTATACCCGATACAGGAAATCGAGCTGAAAGCGCAGTACAAACGCTACTACTAAAAAGAAACGCCGACCGCGGGCGGCAAAATTCCCGCGGAAAGGAAACGAGGAAATGAAAAAATACGTATTAGAAATAACTTTAAAAAGCGGCAAAAAGAAGTACGGCACATTGTACGATACGAAAGAAGAAGCGGAACGGGATCGGCGCGGGTGGATAAAAATTTGCGGCGGCAAAGCTCCGTTTAAAATGGAAGTACTCGAACTTGAAAAGGACGGAACGAAATGAGCAACCTTGACGAATTTTTCAGCCGATACGGAAGCCCCGCGAAAGAAGCGAACGAGCGTGTAGATATTTACCACACGCGCGCGGACTGTATCGACAATATGCGCCGAATAACGGCAGAAGATAAGCGCGCCGTGCGGGAAATCGCCGAAATGCAGAAATATATCGAAGTACTGAAAGCGTATCGAAAAACGTTGTACGAACGGGCGCAAGCCCTTTGCACGGCGGCATATCACCTGCAATTAAAAGTGAAACGCACGATAGATTCATACCACAATAAAAAATGGTATACCGTGAGCGTATCGAAGATATACGAAGAAAGCGGAATTTCACCCGAAATCACGTTGGAAGAAACCTATTCGGGCAAGGAACGCGCCGCCGCGCTGAAACGCTTCGAGCTATTGAAAAAACAATATCCGAGTATCGAGCATATCAAAGAAATCGACAAATACAAATGGGAAAGGTAAAAGGAAATGACGAAGCTTGAATTTTGTTTAAATCATTGTCCGCACGCGGAAAAATCTTGCGGAAATCGTCCTTGCGAAGAATATCGCCGAAGATTTTCAAAAAAGTACAAACCGCACAAACCAAAGTACAAAGTAAAAGACGGAGCGTAACGCCCCGCCTTTTTCTATGCCTTTGCTTGTTCTTTTTTCTCTGCTTTCGTGATTTTGCTGATTTCCGCCTGAAAGTGGCTGTTTTGCAATTTTAATTCGTCGTTGGTGGCGATAATGGTATGATACGTTTTCATATCGTCAATGCCGATCGTATTCACTTCGGCGCGATCGGTGAAAATCGCCGAAAGACAGTCGGTAGCATATCTTCCCGACCAAATCTTTTTAAACTGCCGATAATACTTCTTTTTATCGGCTAAACCGTCCATTCTTCCGCTTTCCACTTCGAGAAGCATTGTTTGCCGTCCGAACGTGTTATACGTTCTTTGATTTAAATGAAACATTTTCGCGTACACGCTTTTCAAAAGATAAGGCAAAAGCGTATAATCGCCGCGAGTATATCGGTGATTGAGATACGCGCCGTCAAACTTCGATTTCGCCCACAAAAACAACAATTCAAAGAAATAAAATGGCGCGAAGAACGGCAAAGTCAGCGCGGGATCGCTTTTTTGTTTGATGAAAACCACTTCGCCGAGTTCGCGCGCGTCCGCGCCGAGACTTTCTGGGCGTTGAAGATCGGCAAAGATTTTCACGAATACCCGATTTGCCACAACGCACGCGTGGCGGCTCATTTTCAAAAGCACGTTGAAAAGATCGTTTTTCTGATTGCATTTTTCGCTGTCGCGTTTGATTTCGGCAAGTTCGGGCGTATTCTTGCGTTCCTTGTCGATTTCCGAAATCACGTACACGCCGAAGCCGAAAGCCGTTGCGTTCGGGTTGTGTTCGAGCATTGTTTTGCCGAGCCGAAGCATATCGAAGTCGAGAATGTGCGCGTGCCGCGAAAAACTATCCAACAGCCGACTGTCGCGCTTGAAAAAATCGGCGTTCCATAACGGGAAATTGCCTACGTCAGATAAAAGCATATCGGTTCGAATAGAATAATTCGAAAGTATCAAAGACGTTTTTACGGTGTAAATGAGATACGCGCAGGCGTAGTCTTTGAGAACGTTCCAGATATAAGTGAGCTGTAAGCCGTCGTCGTATTCCAAGCCGTAACGGCGGAAATCGTAGCCGAAAATGTTTTCGTCCGTCGGCGATTTGTACCACGCAAGGAATTTTTCGCGCATAAACTTTATACAGGACGGAACGGAAAACACCGTGTGATTTTCAAACGCGGCTTTGAGTTCGTCCTCTAACTTGATCCAAGGGAAACACGGGAATTTCATATCGCATTCAAGGATAATTTCAAGCGCGTCGTCGCGTTGCTGTACTTCCGCCGACAACGCCATATCCGTGATAAACGCCGTTTTTCCCGCGCCCATAGGCGCATATACCACCGTTACAACGCCGCGTTCGTTGATAAATCCGCGATTGCAGTTTTCGCCGTGGTATAATTCCGCGTACCCGATACCGATTGCGATTTTATTCAGTAGCCATACGCCGAAAATCATAAGAAGCCACGGCGGCGTGAAATCTATCACCGCCCATAAATCGAAAAACAGTTTATATAATTGCCGATACAAATTGACGAAATCGAACGACACCACGAAATAGAAATAGTATGCGATAAATTCGCATAAAATCGTGAACGCGTTGAAGTAAAACAGCCAAAGGCAAAGCCATATTTTATAGTACGCCGAATGAGCTTTCAAAAAATCGACGAACGACAAACACCACGATTTTACGGGAATGTACGTTTTACTTACGCACTTTTTAAAAGTTTTGAGCGGCTTGCTTTCCTTGCCGTGGTCGGTGTTTATCGTGCCGCTTGCGCGGCGAAGCAGAATAACGATTGCCATTATAACGGGGAACGCGAGCAAAAGCGCATACGAAAGATAATATAAGCCGTTGCCGATCGCGCTGAAATACGCGATTACGTTTTCTTTTTTAATGAACGTTTGCCAATACGAAACCCATTTCGCTTTGAATTCGGCGAACGTGGCGGGGAGCGGAAAATTCGGCGTATTTTCTTGCGTTCCCGAAGCGAAAAACGGTATTTTCGGGTAGTTGTTTACGGTGACGGGAAAGCTTGCGCCGTCGCCGAAGAGTTCCGCAAAGTAGTAGCCGATCGATATGCCTATATCGCGGAAACTTTCGATTTGTCTGCCGAGCGCATACGGAAATCGAAAGTAGAACGCGGCTACGCCCAGCGTGAGCGCAACCGCTATGTAGTGCATATAATTGATTTGTTTGATTTTTCGGAATAACTGTTTCATACGTGGCAACCTGTAAAAACGAAATAGCCTGTAACGGCGGCGATTGTAAGGACTAATAATATTCTTAATAGTTTTTTGTAAATTTTCATTGATATATTTCTGATTTTTATTGACAAAAAATTTTTTATATAATAAAATTAAGCTATGAGTTACAAAACTATTGATTTTATAATTGAAAAAGAAAAAGCAACCACCAAAGATATAGCAAAAGCGTTTGAAATGATTTTACAAACCGAAAATCTTTACAGACAAAGACTTGGTGAAAATTATGCAACATTTTTTGCTGACGATAACCAAGGCGTAAAACATATTCAATCAATAGATTGTCCGTTTTGCGGGGAAAAAACTACTGCATTTATCAGTTCGGAAACTTACTCGGAAGATTTAACGAAAAGAATTGTTTCAGCTCAATGCATAAACTGCAATAAAGATTTTGGCGTGTATCAAGAGAGCTGTTTGGATTATCAATTGAATTAAAAAGCATACGCACCAACAAACCTGCAAAAATAGCCTTTTGATTATTGGTTGCGGTTTGTAAGTAAGTTTTAATTGTTTCTATTTCATTTTGATTTAAAAGCGATTGAATTTTGATATTGTTTTCCATTTTTGTAAAAAATTCCTTTTTGTATTTGTTAATTTTAATTGACTTTTACCATTTCATAGTCTAAAATTTTCAGTAAGGGTTAATCAAATGAAAATTTTTTTTACGATAATGATAAAACTATTTGCGCTTGCCGCGTTTATACCGTTTCTTTGCTTGGTGTTGATTTATGGACTCATAAGTTTGCTCATTGATTTATTTACTTCAATTAAAGAAAGTGAAGTAATGGATAATGATGAAGCAAAAAAGCGAGCAATCGAACGCAAAAATGAACGAGCGCATAAAATTGTAGATTTATGTCTTGACTATATTAAATTTATTTTTCAATAATTATTTTCCAAAAAGATATTTAACATAATCAAAGTATCGTCTATATCCCAAATAGTTTTCTGCAACGCGTTAGGTAAAATCGCTGATTTTTTGCATTTACTTGCAAGTTCTGCGCGAAGCGATTGCAACGTGCTTTGCGCCGTTTTCAATTCTTCCGCATTTTTGCCGACATACTCGCTTAAATGTCTTTTATAGACTTTTTCTATTCTTTTTGCTTGTATTTTACTCAAAATATTCATTTTTCTTGTTCCTGTCTGTTAATTTTAATTGACTTTCGTCCGCTGATAAGGTATAATATCAATAGTAACGACGATTTTATTACGAAATCGGGCTAATGGCATTGCAGGTTTGGCACGTCGTTACTTTTTTTTGCCCTTTTTTCTATCTAAATACTTCTGTTTGGCTTTCTCGCCGTAAATTTTTGCTTGCGCATAATCTTTCGGCGTTAGAGAGCCGTTTCTTTTGCCCGAATACTCACTTTTCGGCGCAACCGTGCCTTGGCGGCGCATAAATGATTGTTTTCCGTCGTTCAGCGGACTTTTTTCCAACTTATAATTTGGACTATTTTTTCCTTTTTTCGGTTTCGTACTCAACCCGACGGAAACGTGTTTATTGTCTACATTATCCACGATAATGTGAGGATGACCGCCTTTTGTATCGTTGTGAGTTTTTATGATTACTTGAATTAAGCTTTTGTTTTCGCCGTTTGTCGGCGTTTTCTTTTTCTTAGACATTATATGTACCTCGTGAGAGAACATAGCGTTGACATACCGCCTTATTTCGTGCTATAAGATACTTATCAAAAATCGCAACTTTTTGAAATAATAATAAGGAGGTATGCCGCTATGAGTTTGCTTTTTGCAGGCATTAAACTTTTCGCGAGAGAATGTAATGATATTAAATTGCAACACGATTTGAATAAAGCAAAAGAAATATCTTACAAACAAACGGGAAAAGTAATGCACCGCGCCAGCCAAAAGGGAAAATATATAAACGGATCTGAAATTTATCGAAAAAACTTGAAAAAGAATATCCGTACCGCCAAGTCAAGACATTCAAACAGAGATAAATTCATTTCCGATTTATAACCTTTATCGTGCCGAACGGGGTGAAACTTCGCCCCAAACGGCACGTTTTTATAATTTACTCGCGTTTGTGGAACGCTTTTTCGATACCCTTGATTATCGCGCCGATTAGCTTAAACGGCAACATTAGTATTTT
>CALARO010000175.1 GCA_937888935.1 uncultured Clostridia bacterium | reverse complement strand
TTCTTGTTTTACGCGCCCGCGATCGTTTTTACCCGTCCGCGATAATTTTTACGCGCCTACGATCGTAGCCGTGCATTTTTCGCCGCAAATCACAAGGTATGCGTAAGTGCCGCCCGCATACAGCGGGAATTTCATCGTGCCGGGGCATATGAGCGTTACGCCTTCCACTTCTTCGATCGCCGCGCAATGCGTATGCCCGTACAACGCGACTTTCGCGCCGCGCTTTTTCGCTTCTTTCGCCAAGGTGAAAGGCTCGCTTTTCACGCGGTACATATCGCCGTGGCACGCGAAAATTTTCACGCCTTCGATTTCCACTTCCGCTTCGCGCAAGCCGCCGCAAAGATCGCAGTTGCCCTTGAAAGAATACGTCTTTTCCGGGTACTTTTCTTCGATTTCGCGCATATCGAACCTGCCGTCGCCAAGGTGAAAAATATAATCCGCTTCGTCGAGTACGCGCGCAATCGCCGCAAGATTTTCTTTATGCCCGTGCGTATCCGAAATCACCACCGCCGTTTTCATTGCTTCTTATCCCCGTCTTCAAGCCTTTCGAGCTTTTCTTTCAATGCCGTAAGCGCGCGGAAACGGTGCGAAACCGCGTTCTTTTCTTCCGCGCTCGCCGCGCCGAAACTCTTTTTCAGATCGTCGCTGTAAAAAAGACAATCGTAGCCGAAGCCGTTTTCGCCGTCTTCGCACGTTAAAATGCTGCCGTGCGTATCGCCCGTTGCCGTAACCGCGCCGCCGCCCATGCTCTGCGGAAAACACAACGCCACCGCCGAGCGGAAGTACGCCGCGCGGTCTTCTTTGCCGCGAAGCTCGCGCAGAAGTTTTTCGCGGTTTTTCTTGTCGTCGCCGTGTCCGCCCGCGTACCGCGCGCTGTATATCCCCGGCGCGCCGCCGAGCGACGAAACGCATAAGCCGCTGTCGTCGGCAAGAGCGGGCAGATTTAATTCTTCCGCCGCCGCCCGCGCCTTGATGATCGCGTTTTCTTCGAACGTTTTTCCCGTTTCTTCGGGATCGCCCGTATACCCCGCTTCGCGCGCGGAAATCACGCGCACGTCCGCAAAAATCTCTTGTATTTCCTGCAATTTATGCTTGTTGCCCGTGGCAACGATCAATGTTTCCAATTTCATTTTTTTACGCCTTTTTCTTATCTTTCGCCTTCGCAAGCCCCTTGCGCGACATTCTCAGCGCGTTCAGTACGGCAAGCATCATCACGCCTACGTCCGCGAACACCGCAAGCCACAAGGGAATAATGCCCGCAATCGAGCCGACAAGAAACGCCACTTTGCAGAAAATGGAAAACGCGATGTTTTCTTTCACGATTTTCTGCGTTTTCTGCGCCGTTTTTCTGCCCGCGGCAAGCGCGGACAAATCATCGGAAATCAGCACCAGATCGCTTGCTTCCACAGCCGCCGCCGCGCCGAGCTTGCCCATCGATACGGCGCAGTCCGCGCACGCCATCACGGGCGCGTCGTTGATGCCGTCGCCCACGTAAATAAGCGTGCCTTCCTTTTTGAGTTCTTCCGCCGCCGTAAGCTTATCGTCCGGCAGAAGTCCCGCGCGCCACTCGTCCAGCCCCGCTTCTTTCGCCACGTTTTCGGCTCGCCCCGCGGAATCGCCCGTGAGCATCACCGATTTTTTCACGCCCGTTTCTTTCAGCTCTTTAATCGCGCTCTTAGCCGTTTGCCGCAGCGAATCGCCGATTTCCGCGCTGCCCGCGAAGCAGCCGTTCACCGATACGTACACCACCGTATGCACGCTCTGCACTTCTTTTACGCTTACGCCTGCGTTCTTTAAAAACGCCGCCTTGCCGCAAAGCACTTCGTACTTTTCGCCCGCATTGTCTTCAAGCAAAGCTTTGATGCCGTTGCCCGCAATTTCTTCCGCCGAAAGCGCGGTATATTTCTTCGCGTCTTTTTCCGCCGTGCCTGCCGCCGCAAACGCCTTTGCAAGGGGGTGCGTGGAATTTTTCTCGGCAGCCGCCGCAAAAGCCAGCACTTCTTTCGCCGTAAAAGGCGCGTTTTCGTTGACTTTTCTCACGGTGAAATCGCCTTTCGTAAGCGTACCCGTTTTATCGAGCGCAATGATTTCCGCTTTCGCAAGCGAATCGAGATAGGTTGCGCCTTTTACGAGAACGCCTTCTCTCGCACACGCGCCGAGACCGCAGAAATACGTGAGCGGCACGGAAATGATCAGCGCGCACGGGCAGGAAATTACAAGAAAGTTCAAAGCCGCGCTCGTCCACCGCGAAAAATTCGTAAGGTAACTCGCGCCTTTGAATACGTCGATCAGCGGCAGCAAAAACGCCACGGCAAGCGCGGAAATGCACACAATCGGCGTGTAGTACCGCGAAAATTTCGTGATAAATTTTTCGCTTTGCGCTTTCTGCGCCGTGGAATTTTCCATCAGATCGAGAATACGCTTCACCGCGCTGTCTTTATATTCTTTCGTGATGCGCATACGGAACACGCCGCCCGCGTTGATGCACCCGGAAAGTGCTTCTTCGCCCGCGTGCAGCGTGCGGATTTCCGCTTCGCCCGTTAAAGATTTGGTATCGAGCGAAGCTTTTTCGCTTACGATCACGCCGTCGCACGGGATTTTCTCGCCCGCGCGCACCACCACGATATCGCCGATTTTCAGTCTTTCGGGCGCAACCGTTTCTATCTCTTCTTCGCCGTTTTCGCCCGCCGCTTTCACGCGGTTCGCGCTCTCGCTCTTTAATGCCATCAGATCGGTAACGGATCTTCGCGACGAGCCTACGGCAACCGCCTGCAACCACTCGCCCAACTGATACAAAAGCATAACCGCCACGCCTTCGGCATAATCGCCGAGCAGCACCGCGCCCACGGAAGCGATCGTCATTAAAAAGTTCTCGTCGAACACTCTGCCTTTTACTATGTTTTTCGCCGTGGAAACAAGCACGGGATAGCCCACCGAGAAGTAGGCGATTGCGTAGCAAACGTAGGAAATCACACGCGCGGCGGTGAAATCGAAGCACTTCGCAAGCAGCACGCCCGCAAGGAAGAATACCGCCGAAAAAAGAATGGGAATCAGCTGCTTTTTATTCTCTGCAAACGCGCTTTTCTTTGCGTTTTTCTTCGTTTCTTCAAGATCGCGACCTTCGCCGAGTGCTTCGCTTGCGTTTAAAACGCGTACTTTTTCGAATTTATTCGCCACGTCGATCGCTTTTTGAATCGCCGCTTTGTTTTTGGCTTGAAAACTGATTTTCTGCCCCACGAAATCCACCGAAACTTCCGATAAACCGTCGTGTTTTTTCAAGAGTCCTTCGAGTTCCGCCGCGCACCCCGCGCAATGCAGATTTTCGATTTTCAGCACGGTTTTTCCCGCTGCGCCGCTCGTTTCGCTTTCTTCGATAATCTCGATCCGTTCGGGCAAAACCTTTACTTCTTCGAAATGATTTGCTACGTCGATCGCTTTATTCAGCGCGGCTTCGTCTTCGTATTCCAGCGCGATTTTCTGCAGCACGAACGACACCGAAACGGAAGAAATTCCCTTGATTTTCGAAAGTTTTTCTTCAAGTTCCGTAGCGCACGCCGCGCAATCCAGTCCTTCGATATTCAGTGTTTTTTTACCGCCCGTTTTTTCGTCCGCCGCCGCGATTTCTGCTTCGTCTTCCGCGCTTTCTTCGGGCAATACCCGCACTTCTTCGAAATGGTTAGCTACGTCGATCGCTTTATTCAGCGCGGCTTCGCTTTCGTATTCGAGAAAAATTTTCTGCGCCACGAACGATACGGAAACGGAAGAAATCCCCTTGATTTTTTCAAGCTCTTCTTCGAGTTCCGTAGCGCACGCCGCGCAATCCAGTCCTTCGATATTCAACGTTTTTTTCATATCTTTTTCTCCTGCCCTTTTGGGGCTGCCTTCCGGCTTTGATTTTTTGCTTTTTTATGCCTTGCGGCTTTCTGCCACGGCGCGGCTCAGTTTTCCGTTTCGCCCCGCGCGTGTTCCACGCCGATCGCCACCATCTGCGCGATATGCTCGTCCGCAATGGAATACACCACGTTCTGCCCGTTCCGCCGCGCCCTGATCACGCCGCCGTCCTTTAAAATGCGCAGCTGATGCGATACCGCGCTCTGCTTGCCTTCCACCGCGTTTACAATGTGGTACACGCACATTTCGCCTTCCAGAAGCGCCATCACGATTTTCAGCCGCGAAGGCTCGGCAAGCATCTTGAAAATATTGCACGTTTCTTCCAGCATGCTATCTTCGAGCATCACCTTTTTCGCGTGTTCCGCGCGCATGCCGTGCGCCGCTTCTTCCCGCGCCGTATCGCGCGTTTTTCTCTTTTCCATCGCTTTTTTCCTCTCTTCGTTTTTTTTCTCGCTTTCTAATCGCTTTACGATATTATCTTATGAATATCTATTCATATTTTAATACTATGAAAGCATAAAGTCAAGCGAATTGCAGGGGAAAAACAAAAAAAGATAAAAAAAATTTATCCTCTGCCGAAAGGCAGAGGATGGACGAATGGAAATAAGCTTGTTTTTATTCGGCTAAAAAAAGAAAAATATCTTTCGCTGCGAAAACCGCGCGGAAAATCAAAGTCCCTGTAAGCCGCCGCGCGTTTTAACGAGCTTCTGAAAAATTTTTGCGGTGGTAAGCGCGTCGTCGAAAGCGCGGTGGTGATTGAAATGAATGTTATAATAATCGGCAAGCGTGTTCAGCTTGAAATTCGTCACTTCACCGCGCAGCACTTCCTGACCGATCGTCATCGTATCGAACGTTTTCGCTTCGAAGAAGTAGCGGTATTTTTCGCCGTAGTATTTCACGAAGCGGTAATCGAACATCACGTTATGCCCCACCAGCGCGCAGCCGTCGGTGAATTTGTAAAAATCCGCAAGCACGCTTTCGATGTCCGGCGCACCGATCAGATCTTCGTCGTGTATGCCCGTAAGCTCTACGATGTTGGGCGGCAGCTTTTCGGGGCAAGCGATAAACGAAGAGAATTTTTCCGTCATATTCCCGCCCTGCATTTTCACCGCGCCGATTTCTATGATTTTATCCACCTTGCCGGAAGCCGGCGAGCTGTTCAACCCCGTCGTTTCGATATCGAACACCACGAACGTCTGCGCTTTTAAATCTTCCGGCAATTCGAGATCGTCGAAAAATCCGGACTGCGTGTAATCTTCGTAAGGCTCGGGGAAAACGTGGTGATACCCTTTCGGCACTTTGCGCCCGGGCAGCTTTTCGGGGACGAACCCTTCGGGAGGCGCGCCGTAATCGATCTTCTTGATCGCGTAGGATAAATTGCCGTTGAAAAGCTCGAAATCGCCCGTGCAGGCAATTTCGCAGCCGGGAGTGAGCAGCGCGATTTTATCCGCCGTGTTCTTTTTGGGAAAGTACACGCCGCGAAGATTTCCCGTGTCGTCGGTGAGCGAAATCGAATAGTACTCTTTGCCCTTTTTCGATTCGCGCTGATTGATGCTTAAAATTCTGCCGCAAACGCACACGTTTTCCGCTTGCGAATTGCAATCCGCCATATACGTGGCGTACTTCGGCTCAGGCTCTGCGCCGTCCAGCTTTTTGAAATTCGTCACGGGGAACACGCGGATTTTCGGCGCGTCGGCGTCTTCGATGATCTCTTCTTCCAGAGCTTCGCGCTCTTTTTCCGTGATCTTCACGTTGCCGAAATACGTGCCGCAGAACGTGCCGCAAAGGTGCTTCGCCACTTCGTCTAAAATGTTGTCCGCCGTGAAAAGCGCCTGCTCGCCCGCCGCCAGAACAAAGCAGAAAATCGCCCCGTTTTCGCGCTTTTCCACTTCGATATACTCTTCTTTCAGAAACGCCGAAGCCGCGGGAAAACGATTTTTCATAAACCGCAGAATTTCCTGCCGAAGCAACGCTTCGTCCGGCGTGCGCTTTTCCGCATGCACCACCGCGATAAACCCCGCGGGCATATAACCGCTTGCAATCGCTTCCGCTTCCGGCAGCACGCTCTCGGAATATGTAAGATCGGTCACGAGATAAAAACACACCGTTTTCTTGCGCGTGAAGACGTCGATATTCGTGATAATCGCGTTTTTAAAGCCGTCGAGCTGCCGTATTTTCTGTAAAAATTCTTCCGTTACGTTCATTTGTAGTCCTTTTTTATGTTTTCTGTCGTTTTACTCTTCGCCGATAAACGCCGCAAGCTCGGCTAAAAATTCTTTTTCCGCTTCCTGCACGCCCACCTTTTTGTACGGCTCGCCGTTCTTGAAAATCAGGCAGTACCCGTCGCCGCCCGCAATGCCGAGATCGGCGTCTTTCGCTTCGCCCGGACCGTTCACCACGCACCCCATCACCGCCACTTTGCCGCGCTTTTTGCTCGGCGCAACGAAATTTTTCACCTTTTCCGCAAGCGCCATGCTGTTCCAGCGGCAACGCCCGCACGTGGGGCAGGAAACCACTTCGATATAGTCTTTATCCAGCCCGCAGGCGCGTAAAATCCGCTTCGCCGCGTACACTTCTTCGATGGAATCGTCCGTTAAAGATACGCGGATCGTATCGCCGATCCCGCGCAGCAGCAGCGAGCCGATGCCCACCGCGCTTTTAATCACGCCGTCCGCCTTGCTGCCCGCCTCGGTTACGCCCACGTGCAGCGGATAATCGCAAAGCGAAGGCAGCATGGAATACGCATCCACCGTAAGCGGCACGTCGGAAGCCTTCACGGAAAGCACTATATCGGAAACGCCGTGCTTTTCGAGAATCGCCGCGTTGTACAGCGCGCTTTCGGCGAGAGCCTGCGCGCTTTTTCCGTAGCGGGCGAGAAACTGCTTTTCGATGCTGCCCGTGTTCGCGCCCACGCGCACGGGAATGTGATGCGCTTTCACACAGTCCGCCACCAGCGCGATTTCCTTTTCGCCGCCGATATTGCCGGGATTGATGCGCAGCTTATCCGCGCCGTTTTCCACGGCAAGCACCGCAAGGCGCGGCGAAAAATGAATGTCCGCCACGATCGGCAAAAAAACTTTGGTTTTTAAAGTTTTAATGGCGCGCGCGTCGTCTTCGTCCAGCACGGCGTAGCGGATGATCTCGCAACCGGCGGCGGCAAGCGCGTTCGTCTGCGCCGCGCATTTCTCGATATCGGAAGTCTTGCACGTCGTCATCGACTGAATTTTCACTTTTTCTCCGCCGCCCACGGCAACAGATCCGATCATAACTTTTTTTCGCATAAATTTTATGTTCCTTATTTTAAGCCTTCCCCTTTTCGCTTTTTCTCTTAGGGGAGAAAAGCGCGAAAAAAATGTCAGCTTTGTTCCAAGGCTTCCCCCG
>CALARO010000174.1 GCA_937888935.1 uncultured Clostridia bacterium | reverse complement strand
AGCCGTTCTTCAAACTCGCCGCGGTACTTCGCCCCCGCCAGCATGCCCGCAAGATCCACCGAAAACACTTTCTTGTTGTACAGCTGCTCGGGAACGTTCCCTTCGGCGATCAGCTGCGCCAACCCTTCGGCAATCGCGCTTTTCCCCACGCCCGGCTCGCCGATCAGCACGGGATTGTTCTTCGAACGGCGGCACAGCACCTGCACCAGCTTTTCAATCTCTTTTTCTCTGCCGATCACGGGATCGAGCTTGCCTTTTTTCGCGCGCTCGGTAAGATCCACGCCGAAACGCATCAGTTTTTCGTCCGAAAAAATGCTTTCGCCCGCGCCGACCGCGCCGTTCTTTTTCTCTTCCGCAACGCTTTTCGCGCCCTTTTTCGCCGTGCCGGAAGCCGCGCCGCCGATTTCCGTGCCAAACCCCGAAGAAGCCGCGCCGAACGTATTTTCACCGTCGTAATCCGGCGCGGAAAACGCGTTTTCCGCGCGATATGCCGCTTCTTTCGAAACATTCGCCGCGCTCTCTTCTGTAGAAGTGCAACCGCTGCGATACCCCCTTGCCGGTTGCTCTTCCCCCCCTTCAAGGGAAGTGCAACCTTTGCGCAGCTCTTCCGTAACGCGGCGTTTCAATTCGGCGATATCCACGCCGAGACTGCGTAAAATTTTCACGGCGAAGCAATTTTCCTGTTCTAAAACGGCGAGCAGAAAGTGCGCCGTACCGGCTTTTTCGCCCGATTTCGAAGCGAGCTGCACGGCGCGCAGAAACATTTCCCGAGTGCGTTCGGTAAGACCGCGCGCGCGGATTTTCTTATCGAGATTGCGCAAAAAGGTATCGGAATATTGCGTAAACGTGATTTTTTCGGTTAAAACGCGGTACGCCACGCACGAAGGCATGGATAAAAAGGCATAAATGAGATGTTCGCTGCCTATGTAGGTTACACCGTTTTTCACGGAAACGTCGGTAGCGATTTGCATTGCCTGTTCTAAATTCGCCGTCATTTTTTCTCTGTAATTCATTTCTGCACCTTTATTCGCGATTTTTCACCTTTTTCCTGCCGCGCAGTCGCCGCGCGCGCTATCCGAAAGCTTATTTTCTCAGCCTATATATTTTATGCCGCCCCGCGCCCTTCGGGTGTTTCGTTGCGGACTGTTGCATTATTTGTTCTCACCAATCCTTACTGCTTCATTTTGCTCAACGCAAAATTCAGCAAAAATCGTCAGCTTTGTTCCACGACTTCCCCTTGCTTCATTTTGCTCAACGCAAAATTCAGCAAAAATTGTCAGCCTAT
>CALARO010000173.1 GCA_937888935.1 uncultured Clostridia bacterium | reverse complement strand
CCGCCGTATTTCTTAATCGCCTTCATCGAAGTTTCAAGGTTTCTCGGATCGTTGAGCGCGTCGAACACACGCACCACCGTTACGCCGTTTTCAATCGACTTTTCCACGAATTTTTCCACGAGATCGTCGGCATAATGGCGATACCCGAGCAAATTCTGCCCGCGAAGCAGCATCTGAATCGGCGTCTTTTTCAAATAAGATCTCAGCGTGCGCAATCTTTCCCACGGATCTTCGTTCAGAAAGCGAAGACAGGCGTCAAACGTCGCCCCTCCCCACGCTTCGAGAGAATAATATCCGATTTTATCCAACGCGTCCAGCGCGGGAATCATTTCGTCGATCCGCATACGCGTAGCCGCCTGCGATTGATGCGCGTCGCGCAAAATCGTTTCGGTAATCAGCACTTTTTTCGCATTTTTATCGTTTACATTGATTTCCATAATGTTTTTCTCCTTCATTCTCAGCCGAAATTCGCTTCCGGCCGTCCGAAAAGCCGCATTTTCGAATTAAAGTTTCACGCTTTAAAAGAGCGACAGCAGGAAGCCCGCGGCAATCGCCGAGCCGATCACCCCCGCCACATTCGGACCCATCGCGTGCATCAGCAAATGATTGTTCGGATCCGATTCGCGCCCTACGTCCTCGGAAATACGCGCCGCCATAGGCACGGCAGATACGCCCGCACTGCCGATCAGCGGATTGATCTTCCCGTGCGAAAGTTTGCACATCAGCCGACCCATTAAAAGACCGCCGATCGTGCCGAACACAAACGCAAACAAGCCGAGCGCGATAATCTTCAACGTGCTCGCCGTAAGGAATACGCCGCCGTAAGCTTTCGAACCTACGCACACGCCGAGAAAAATCGTTACGGTATTCATCAGTCCGTTCTGCGCCTGCGAAGAAAGTCTTTCCGTCGCGCCCGATTCACGCAAAAGGTTTCCGAGCATCAGCATACCGAGAAGCGGAATCGCGTCGGGAAGAAGCATGCCCACCACCAAAGTTACCAGAATCGGGAATACGATTTTTTCAAGCTTGCTCACGGGGCGAAGCTGCTTCATTTTAATTTTGCGTTCTCTTTCGGGAACGATCGCGCGCATAAGCGGCTTCTGAATAATCGGAATCAACGCCATGTAAGAATACGCCGCAATTGCAATCGCCGAAAGCAAATCCTGACTTGTGTATTTCGACATCCATTGCGTAACGTAAATCGCCGTAGGACCGTCCGCGCCGCCGATAATCGCAATCGAGCAAGCCGCCGCAAGATCGAATCCAAGGCAAATCGCAAGGAACAACGCCACAAAAATACCGAGCTGCGCCGCCGCGCCGATAAACATACTCTTCGGGTTGGAAATGAGCGGACCGAAATCCGTCATCGCGCCGATCCCGAGGAAAATGAGCGGCGGATAAATCACTTTATCCACACCGTAGAAGAGATACCACAAAAGTCCTCTGTTTTCCACAGCGTCGTAAGTATGCGCAAAATGCACAACGCCTTCAACGATCGAAGCGCCTTCCGGCAAAACGCCGCCGGCGGCAAGAAATCCTTCTTCCGTTGCCCAAACGTTTTCAAAAAGCAATTTCCCGTCTGCAAAATAATAGCCGACAGGCAAAATTCCGCGAGCTTCGATAAACGCCTCCGCCGTGGTAATATCTTCGGGGTACGTCCCCCAAACGATATTATACGCGCCCGGAATATTCACAAGGAACATACCGAAAGCGATCGGCAGCAGTAAAAGCGGCTCGAATTTTTTCACGATCGCGAGATAAAACAGCACGAATGAGACGGCAAGCATCACGTAATT
>CALARO010000172.1 GCA_937888935.1 uncultured Clostridia bacterium | reverse complement strand
CATGGTGATGTTCACGATGTCGGTAGAATCGGCAAGGCGTATCACCGAAGTGCTGGAATGTAAATCCGATCTCGTCAGTCCCGAAAACGGTCTGACGGAAGTAAAAGACGGCTCGGTATCGTTTGAAAACGTCAGCTTCAAATACTCGAAAGAAGCGGAAAAATTCGCGCTTTCCGATATAAATCTGCAAATAAAATCGGGCGAAACGGTGGGCATTTTAGGCGGCACAGGCTCTTCGAAAACTTCGCTTATTCAGCTGATTCCCCGTTTGTACGACGTAACGGAAGGCGCGGTGAAAGTGGGCGGCGAAGACGTGCGAAAATACGATCTCGATTCGCTCAGAAATCAGGTTTCCGTGGTGCTGCAAAAGAACGTGCTTTTCTCGGGAACGATCAAAGAGAACCTGCGCTGGGGCAACGAACACGCCACCGACGAAGAACTTGTTGCGGCATGCAAAGCGGCTCAGGCGGACGAATTTATTTCGCAATTCCCCGATAAATACGATACGTATATCGAGCAGGGCGGCACGAACGTTTCGGGCGGACAGAAGCAGCGGCTCTGCATCGCGCGTGCGCTTCTGAAAAAACCGAAGATTTTAATTTTAGACGATTCCACTTCCGCCGTAGATACCAAGACGGACGCGCTCATCCGCGCGGCGCTTTTAAAGGAAATCCCCGGCACTACGAAGATAATTATCGCGCAGCGCGTGGCAAGCGTTGAAGAAGCGGATAAAATCGTGATAATGGACGGCGGAAAAATCGCGGCGTGCGGCACGCACGAAGAACTCATGCAAAAAAGCGAAATCTACCGCGAAGTGTACGAATCGCAAACGCGCGGCAAAAACGCCGGAGAAGCGCAAGGCGCGCACGATGCGGGAAAATCCGAAGGAGGTAAGGCATAATGGCGGGAATGAAAGGCGGGCGCATGCGCGGCATGGCAATGCAAAAAGGCGCAATCAAAAAAGGCACGTTTCCGCGCCTTCTCAAATACATTTTCAAATACTATAAATGGCAGCTTTTCGCCGTACTCGTGTGTTTAATCGTCAGCGCGGGCGGAGGCCTTATATCGTCGCTGTTTATGCAGAAGAATATCGACGACATTATGAATCCCGGCATCGTGGGCGGCTACGAGAGCGTGAAAGGGCGGCTTCGCACGTTCATTATCGTGATGGCTTCGTGCTATTTTCTCGCGCTGCTCGCCACGTTCACGTACAATCGTATCATGGCGGTGGTAACGCAAGGCACGCTGTATCACGCCCGCCGCGATATGTTCGATAAAATGGAAACGCTGCCCGTGAAATTCTTCGATACTCACGCGCACGGCGAAATCATGTCTACGTATACAAACGATACCGACGCGCTTCGTCAGCTTGTGGGGCAGAGTATTCCCACGCTGTTATCCAGCTCGCTCACGCTGCTCGTAGCGATTTCGCTGATGCTCTGGTACTCGGTGATTATGTCCGCCGTGTTCGTGCTTTGCTGCGTGAGTATGTTCTTCGTGGTGAAGAAAGTGGGCGGCGCGTCTTCGAAGTATATGGTGGCGCAGCAACGCTCGCTCGGCAGCGAAGAAGGCTTCGTGGAAGAGATGATGAAAGGGCAGAAAGTGGTGAAAGTTTTCACCCACGAAGAGCGCGCCAAAGCCGATTTCGATAAGTACAACGAACAGCTGTATACCGACGCGAAAAACGCGCACGTCTACGGCAACGTACTCGGGCCTATTCTCGGCAATCTCGGCAACTTCACCTACGTGTTCCTTGCCATTTGCGGCGGCTTGCTGTTCACGCTCGGCGCAAACTCGGGCGTAAAAAATATCGGCATTTCGTCGTTCAAAACGGGACTTGTGCCGATCTCGTTCGGGTTTATCATACCTTTTCTCGGCATGGCGAGAAGATCCACGCAGGCGGTAAACGAAATGTCGCAGCAGGTATCCATGATCGCCATGGGGCTGGCGGGCGCGTCGCGCGTGTTCGACATGATGGACGAACAACCGGAAACGGACGACGGCTACGTAACGCTTGTCAACGCGAAGCGCGGCGAAAACGGCGAGCTTACGGAAACGACGGAACGCACCGATTTGTGGGCGTGGAAGCATTTGCATAAAGCCACGGGCGAAATCACGTACACCGAGCTGAAAGGGGATATCGTGCTTGATCACGTAGACTTCGGGTACACGCCGGAAAAGCAGGTGCTTACCGACGTAACGTTGTATGCGCGCCCGGGTCAGAAAATCGCGTTCGTAGGCGCAACGGGCGCGGGCAAAACCACGATCACCAACCTGATCAACCGCTTTTACGACATCGCGGACGGCAAAATCCGCTACGACGGCATCAATATCAACAAGATCCGAAAAGACGATCTGCGCCGTTCGCTTGGCATCGTGTTGCAGGATACCAACCTGTTCACGGGAACGGTGATGGAAAATATCCGCTACGGCAGACTGGACGCCACCGACGAAGAGTGTATCGCGGCGGCGAA
>CALARO010000171.1 GCA_937888935.1 uncultured Clostridia bacterium | reverse complement strand
CGACGATTCTCCGCTCGATAAAGAGAGCGTTTCCGAAACGGTGTATCTCGACGTGATCAACCGCGCGCGGCGGTACGTGTGGATCTACACGCCGTATTTAATTCTCGACGACGAAATGCGCACCGCCCTTTGCACGGCGGCGAAGCGCGGCACAGACGTGCGGATCGTAGCGCCGGGCATTCCCGATAAAAAGCTTACCTACCGCCTTACGAAGGCGAATTTCCTGCCGCTGATGAAAGCGGGCGTAAAAATTTACACATACACCCCGGGGTTCGTGCATGCGAAGAGCGTGCTTACCGACGATCGTTTCGCCGTGATCGGCACGATCAATCTCGATTACCGAAGCCTGTACTTAAACTTCGAAAACGCGGTGTATTTTTCGGACTGCGCTGTGGCGGACGATCTGAAAGCGGATTATTTATCCACTTTCCCCCTGTGCAAGCGCGTGGAATATTCCGATTTAAAGCGCGGGTATCTCGGGCGATTCGTCGATTCGCTGCTTCGCGTATTCGAAACGTTGTTTTAAGCGGCGCGCCCTTTGCCGCGTCGCGCAAAATTGCCGCAAAAATCGCGGCAACATAACCTTACTTATACATTACCCTCCTTTTTTTTACCGCCGCGGCTTCGGCCGCGGCGGTTTTTTCCGCAATTTTTTTTGCAAAATTTCCGTCATTTTTCGAAAAGATCCCCTTAAAGACTTGAAAAAAAGTTAAAAACACGCTATAATAAATATGTATAAAATCACAGTGCGAGTCTCCCGTGCGCGCGGCAACGCAAAATCCCCTTTCCGGTCGGTGTATTTTAAACGCCCGCGGCATACGAAAAGAGCATACAAAAAAGGTAGAAAATTTATGGATTATTCCCGTTTAAGAAACGGCAACGACGTGCGCGGCGTCGCTTCGGCAGGCGTTCCCGGCGAAGAAGTAAATCTCACGCAAACGGCAGCGGAACACATTTCCCGCGCGTTTTGCCTGTGGCTGAAAAAACGCCTGCATAAAAACCGCGTTCTCGTGGCGGTCGGTCACGATTCCCGCATTTCCGCCGCCGAGCTTTTATCGGGCGTGCGCACCGGGGTTACGCAGAGCGGCAACGATCTTTTATCCACCGGCCTTTCTTCCACCCCTTCCATGTTCATGCTTTTGCAGGACGAAGAATTTTTCGGCGGCAAAGAATCCCTGCCGGACGGCTCGATCATGCTCACCGCCTCGCATCTTCCTTTCAACCGCAACGGCTTGAAGTTTTTCATCAGAGAAAGCGGACTTGAAGCCGACGACGTGAAAGAAATTCTTTCCCTTGCGTCGCAATTTTCCGAAGCCGAAGCGAAAGCCGCCGAAGCTGCGGCAACATCAACCGAAACGCCCGGCACGGTGCGCGAGCAAAGCTATATGGATAAATATTCCGCCGATCTCGTGAAGAAAGTACGAAAGGCTTGCGGCAGCGAAACGCCGCTCAAAGGCAAGAAAATCATCGTGGACGCCGGCGGCGGTGCGGGCGGTTTCTACGCCGAAAAGGTGCTTGCCCCCTTAGGCGCGGATACGAGCGGCTCGCAGTATCTCACGCCGGACGGGTATTTCAAGGGGCATATCCCCAACCCGGAAAACGAAACGGCAATGCGCTCGATCTGCGAAGCGGTAAAGCGCGAAAAAGCCGATTTCGGCATTATTTTCGATACCGACGTAGATCGCGCGGGCGCGGTGGATTCCACGGGCGAAGAGATCAACCGAAACCGCCTGATCGCGCTGATTTCGGCAATTCTTCTTTCCGAAAAGCCCGGCACGATCGTCACCGACTCGGTAACGAGCGACGGCTTAGCCGAATTTATCGCGGCGCACGGCGGCAGACACCACCGTTTCAAGCGCGGCTACAAAAACGTGATCAACGAAGCGATCCGCCTGAACAATGCGGGCGAATACGCGCCGCTCGCCATCGAAACGAGCGGACACGCCGCGCTCAAAGAAAACTATTTTCTCGACGACGGCGCATATCTTGTCACGCGGCTTTTGATCGCGCTTGCCCAAGCGGCAAAACAGGGCAAAAATTTAAGCGATCTCATCGCCGATTTAAAAATGCCCGCCGAAGCCGCGGAACTTCGCTTTAAATTCAAGCCGGACTGCGATTTCAAAACGCTCGGCGCAAATCTCATCGCGCAGCTTGAAGAGTACGCGAAAACCAAGCCGTATATCACGCCCGCGCCCGATAATCACGAAGGCGTGCGGCTGAATTTCGATCAGGCGCACGGCGCAGGCTGGCTGCTTGTGAGAATGAGCCTGCACGAACCCATTCTGCCCACCAACGCCGAAAGCGAGAAAAAAGGCGGCGCAAAAAAAATCGTAAGCGAGTTGTACGCGTTTTTGCAGCGTTTCGATTTTCTCGATTTATCCCCCGCCGAAGCGTATTTAGGCATAAATTCGGGCATAGAAAAGCAATAAAAATCAAAAGTTTTCCCGCAGAAAAGCGGTAAACATAAAAAACAAAAAACAGGAGAACAAAAAGCTATGGACGTACAGAAAACTACCATCAACGCTCTCAGAATTTTATCTGCGGAAGCAATCGAAAAAGCGAATTCGGGGCATCCCGGCATCGCCATGGGTTGCGCGCCGATCGCATACACGCTGTTTCAGAACTTTCTGAATTGCAATCCGCTCGATTTAAAGTGGAACAATCGCGACAGATTCGTGCTGTCCGCCGGTCACGGCTCTGCGCTCTACTACGCGCTGATGCACTTATACGGCTACGGTATCACCACGGAAGATTTAAAGAATTTCCGTCAGCTCGGCAGCAAAACGCCGGGTCACCCCGAATACGGTCACACCCCCGGGGTAGAAACCACCACCGGTCCTTTGGGTCAGGGCATCGCGAACGCCGTGGGTATGGCTATGGCGGAAGCGCATCTCGCGGCTACATACAATCGCCCCGGCTACCCCGTGGTAGATCACTACACCTACGCGATCTGCGGCGACGGCTGCCTTGAAGAAGGCATTTCCTACGAAGCCTGCTCTTTCGCGGGCGCAAACGCTCTCGGCAAACTCATTTTACTGTACGACGATAACGACATCACCATCGAAGGCGACACCGACGTGACTTTCAAAGAAAACGTAGGCGCGCGTTTCGCGGCGCAAAACTGGCAGGTACTTCACGTAGATCTCGCCACTTCGCCGGACGACGTGGTTGCTTTATCCGACGCGATCGCGAAAGCGAAAGAGAGAACGGATAAACCCTCGATCATCATCTGCCGCACGCGCATCGGCTATGGCTCGCCGCTCGAAGGCAGCGAAAAGAGCCACGGCGCACCGCTCGGCGCGGAAAATCTGAAAAAGTCCAAAGAAAAACTCGGCTGGAAAGAAGAAGAGCCGTTCGCCTGCCCGAAAGAAGTGTACGAACATTGCGCGCTGGCTGCAAACGCGGGCGCGGAAAAAGAAATGCTGTGGAAAAAGATGTTCGCGGAATACGAATACACCTATCCCGAACTCGCGCAGCAGTATAAAGACGCGATGGCGGGCAAGAAGCCCGATTTCGCGGCAATGGAAGATCTGTATTCGTTCGATAAGCCGATGGCTACGCGCGGCACGTCGTCGGTGGTACTCAATAAAATCGCGGCGAAACTGCCCACGCTTTTCGGCGGCAGCGCAGATCTTGCGCCGTCCAATCAGTCGGTGATGAAAGATACCGAAAACGTTAAATACGGCACGTTCTCACCCGAAAACTACGCGGGGCGCAACGTACATTTCGGCATCCGCGAACACGCCATGGCGGCAATCTGCAACGGCTTGCAGCTGCACGGCGGCGTGCAGGCGTACTGCGCCACGTTCTTCGTGTTCACCGATTATTGCAAACCCGCGCTTCGCTTAGCCGCGCTCATGGGCTTGCCCGTGGCGTATATCTTCACGCACGATTCGATCGGCGTGGGCGAAGACGGACCTACCCACGAACCCGTAGAGCAGCTAATCGCGCTTCGCTCGATCCCGGGCATGAAAGTGTATCGCCCGGCGGACGGCAAAGAAACGGCGGCGGCGTGGATTTCCGCGCTTACGGGCAATCAACCCACCGCGCTTGTGCTTTCCCGCCAGAATCTGCCGCAGTACGAAGGCAGCGGAAAAGAAGCGTTGAAAGGCGGCTATATACTCGAAGATTGCGAAGGCAAGCCGGACGTGCTTTTGATCGGCACGGGCAGCGAAGTAGAGCTTTGCGTAAAGGCGAAAGAAGTGCTCGCGGCGAAAGACGTGCAGGCGCGCGTAATTTCCATGCCTTGTATCGAAGAGTTCGAAAAGCAGAGCGAAGATTATAAAGAAAGCGTGCTGCCGGCAGCGATCAAAGCGCGCGTGTGCGTAGAAGCAGGCTCGCCGTACAGCTGGTACAAGTACGCGGGCGATAAAGGCGAAATCGTGGCAATGAATACGTTCGGCGCGTCCGCCCCCGCGAAACAACTGTTTGAGAAATTCGGCTTCACGGTGGATAACGTAGTAGAAAAAGCCATCGCTTCCATCGAAAACAATCAGTAAATATAGCACAAGTCGAGCCTTCCCCCGGGGGCGGGTATTGCCCGTTTCATAATGGATTGTTGCAAAACCGTTTGATTTCAATATTATGCCTTTATCTTAGGCTTCCCCTCGGGGGGAAGCTGTCAACGAAGTTGACTGATGAGGGGCAGCCGAATACCATCTTCCCCATATCAAACCGTTTAAAATCAAAATTTATGCCTTTGATATAGCCTTCCCCCCGGGGGGAAGGTGGACAAAGCGAAGCTTTGGACGGATGAGGGGCGTAGCATATTTATGCGCAGCCCATTTTTGGTTTTCTGAATATTTTTGATTAAAAATTTCTGAAAACCAAGGAGCGCAACCGATTTTTTATTAAAATTTCAAACCAAGCGGCAATTTCACTTACAACAAAATAAAATTCAAGGCGCGGAAGCCATTTCTTCCGCGCCTTTTTCTATTCAAAAATTCTTTTTCAAAAATTTCCTTTATCTCAAATACTGTCCCTGCGCCGTTGTCAGCACGCGATTTACCTGAATTTCTTCGCCCGAGAACGCGTCCACATAGATAAAATACCCGTTTTCGCCGTAGCTGCACGCAAATTCATAGCAAAGTCTTTCGCGCTCGCCCTTTTTAATCACCGCCTTACGCGAAGAAATCACCGTCAGCTTGTTATTCAACGCCTTTTCCGCCGTTTCTTCGCTCACAATCTCGGGTTTCGCGGGTTTCGCGGGTTTTTCGGGTTTTGCCGGCTTCGTTGTTTTCGTTTGCTTTTTCGCCGCCGTTTCCAAAGTTTCCGCGCCGTCCGATTCCGCAGCAGCCGTTAAAGCGGGCAACTCGCCGCGCCGCGCGTGGTTATTCAGATAATTCACCGCGGTAAATCCCACGGCCTTGCCGCGTTCTTCGCACACCTTCACGCTCACGCTGTCAGGATAATACGCCACGCCGTCGTTCTCATACACGAAAAGGAAAGTAGCGTTCACGCCGCTTTCGTTCACCCACACCGCCGTCATATTTTCGTAGCCGAGAAAGTCGAGATAATTTTCGGCAATCGTCAGCGCGTTTTCAAGATCGAAATTTTTTGCGGAACAGTCCGCGAAGTAATCGAAACCCACAAGCGCGCCGTTTTCTTTCGCGATTTCCGCGTACAGCCTTTTGCCCTGCGCGTCCGTCATCGAGAAGTTAAACGCGTCAATCTCGCCCGATTCGGTTTCCCCCGCGTACATAATTTCCGCTATGTTGTAATCCGCGAAATACTTGCGGCACTCTTCTTCCGCCTGCGCGGAAGAAACGCCCTGTTTCGCACCCCTTTTTTCAGAAGATTTTCCCGAGGGAGAGCCGTTCGTCGCGGCTATACCCCCCTCGTTTTCTTCGCCCGCGCCTCCTTCCAGCGCGTAATTTTCGATATTGCGGAAGTGTTCGTACACCTTGTTACCCGCCTTATCTTTCATAAACATCGCCATATCCTTATCGCTCAGCTCTTCCGTAAGCGCGGTCAGCTCGGCAAGGATCTTTTGGTTTACGGCGTAGAGATTTTCAATCGTCTTATAGTCGTTATCCGTCAGTTTTTCGCCCGCGCGCAGCTTTTCCAGAATCCCCTGCGCCACGTCGCCCGTGCGGTTTAAAAACGCCGTCATGTTCACGTCCGTTTCCTGATCCACGGGAAATTTTTCAAGCGTGCTTTCTGCCAGACGCGTTTTCACAAGCAGATCGGTGAAAAGCTCGCTCTGCGTCTGTCTGCCCGAAGCCACGCGCGCCTTCGCAAGATCTCCGTCCACGTCCGAAATCGTCCCCGTCAGCTCGTACAGCGCGCCGCGATACCCCGTGGAAAGCGCCGTGTCCGCCTGATTCATTCTCACCGCGCCCACGGTCACCACCGTGCCGAGCGCAAGAGTCACCACGCCGAGCGAAATCACCGCCGCCAGCCAGCCGCCGAATCCCGGTGCATGGTTTTCGCTGCGCCTGCGTTCGCGCGCTTCAAGCCGCTGCTGCTTTCTCTTCAAAGCCGCGTCGCGCCGTTGAAGTTTCAGTTGATACCGCTTTTCGCGGCGTTCTTTTTTCGCCGCAATGCGCGCTTCCTTTTCTTTCGCAAGCCGCTTCGCGCGCGCGTCGCGCGTTTCCGATTTCAACATCGCGCGCCGTTTTTCTTTTTCCGCGCGCCGCTTCGCCTGCATCGCCTTGCGCTCGGCTTTCGCCGCCGCCCGCTTCTCTTTCATCGCGATTTCGCGTTCTTTTCTGTGCTGCTTCCCTTCCAGACGTTTCTTTCTGCGTTCTTCTTTCGCCGCAAGCCGTTTTTCCTTTCTCGCCGCCCGCGCTTCCGCACGTTTTTTCGCCCGTTCGTATTTCGCTTTCTGCTTTTCCGCCTTGCGTTCTTCCTTTTTCAAAGCCAATTCCACGCGCTTTTTCGCCGCCGATTTTTCGCTCTGTTTCTTGTCCTTTCCGGCTTGCTTTTTCGCCGCGTTTTTCGCGTTCGATCCGCCTCTACCCCCTTCGTTTTTGGCTGCAACGGATTTTTTCGCCGCTTTCGCGCCCGACTTTTTCGCTACGTCTTCCCGCGCTTTTTCTTTCGCCACGTTTTCCACTTTTTCCTCGCCCGAGGAAGCGTTCTTGCCTAACTTAGTTTCCTGCATCGTTTTCTCTCCTTTTTCAAACATTCAAGCGGTTACCGCCGCGAATTCAAATCGCAAACACGTGCTTGCCGATCACCGTCACGGTCTTCCGCGAAAAAATCCACGCGCTCGTCGCCACGGCGGGGTTGTAGTAGTAAATCGCGCCGCCCGTCGGATCCCATCCGTTCACCGCGTCCTGCGCCGCGTTCATCGCCGTGTTGTCGGGCGAAAGATTGATCTGCCCGTCCGAAACCGCCGTAAACGCGCCTTTCTGATACACCACGCCCGAAACGCTGTTCGGAAACGACGAACTTCTCACGCGATTTAAAATCACCGCGCCGATCGCCACCTGACCCGCATACGGCTCGCCCCTGCCCTCGGCGTAAATGGTTTTCGCCAGAAGGTACAAATCCGAACTCGTATACGTAGATCCGCCACTGCCGCCGCCCGCAAGCACGTTGTAAGAAGCCGTCATTCCAAGCGCCTTGTACGTAGCTTTGCCCACCACGCCGTCCGCCGTCAAGCCGTTCTTCTTCTGAAACGCAATCACCGCCGCGCGCGTTCCCGCGCCGAAAATGCCGTCCACGCTGCCCGAATAGTACCCCCATTGTTTCAGTCGCCGCTGCACTTCCTTCACTTCGTTCCCTTTCGAGCCTTTCCGAAGCACCGCCACGGCCGAAACGGCGTACTCGTCCGCGTTACATTCCGCCGCATACGTCGCCGCTTCCTGCGCTTTCGCTCTCGGCGCGGCAATCGCCGCAGCAGAACAATACACGAACAACCCCGCTGCCGCCACCGCTATCCTTTTCATTTTCTTCATCCTTTTCTCTCCTTGACGTCCGCCTTTTTCGTCCGTCGGTTTGATAGAGCGCGTTTTCCCTGCCCTGTTTGCAGATTTTGAGTAGATTTTTTGCATAACAAGGCGCGCGGAGGGCGAATACACCGACGTATTCAACCGACAAGCAACACAGTTATGCGAAAAATATACCAAAAGATGCTTTCAGCGTCAGGGGTAACGCGCTCTATCAGTATGTAAGAAGATTGCCGCTTTTATTCGTACTTTATTTAATTTTTTTCGCGCCGCCGCACAACCGTTTTTTCGCCGTCGCACAGCCGTTTTCGTTCCGCACGCCCTTATTTTCCGCGCGCCTTCCATTCGGCAATTCTTTCAAGAATCAGGCTTTTGTACGCCACGTTTTTGCCGCCCGCCGTCGAAAAGCACAGCGGCGGATACGCCACGCACCACCAGTTATTCCCCTTACCGCTGCCGAGATTTAAAATCAATGCCTCGTATTCGCCCGCCGGCAACGTCACGCCGTCGTACACCCGCGAAGGAAAGTTTTCTCTTTTCAGCTCGGCTTTCGCAAGATACGAAAACCCGCGCGCGGCAAGCACCTTGTTTGCAGCCGCCTCGATG
The DNA here is from genome assembly GCA_937888935.1 of uncultured Clostridia bacterium. Taxonomy (GTDB): domain Bacteria; phylum Bacillota; class Clostridia; order Christensenellales; family Borkfalkiaceae; genus Scatosoma. The sequence goes on along the minus strand of CALARO010000171.1, from coordinate 3,941 downwards.
CCGTCGAAATTCTCGCGGATCGCCGCTTTCGCCGCTTCTTTATCGCGCGCCGTAGCCAGCACGGGAATCAAAAAATCCACCACCTCGTCGCGGATTTCGTATTTCACGCTCTGCGCCGCGTCTTCGTTCGAATCCGCGCGAATGTGAATCCGCAGGTACTCTGCCGTCACGCCGTTTACGCCCGCTTTACCGCCCGCGCCCGAGCCGCCCGAGCCGAAGCCGAACCCCGATTCCGAACCGCCGATCGCGCCCGCAAACAACGCGGTGCAAACGAGTGCCGACAAAATTATTATGATTGAAGCAAAAAAAGTTATGCAATTTTTTTTCATATAAAGTCCTCCCGCCGTATCGGTGCATAAAAGCCGCTCGTGAAAGCGCCGATAAAAACGACAGATATTTTATCGCCCAGTTACAAAATTTTTATACGTTCACTTGACAAAATATTTTTTAACGCCTATAATAAATGTACAATAATAAATCGAGGTAAAAAAATGCAATATAAATTTATGCGCTTTCCGGGCGGCAAACCCAAAGCGATCACGCTGAGTTACGACGACGGCTGCACCGCCGATCTTAAATTGCTTGAAATTATTGATAAATACGGCTTGAAAGCCACGCTGAATTTAAACTCGGCGCTGATTCCCGATAACGAAAACGACGGCTGGCATATCGCCTTTGCGAAGTGGCAGGAAATTTTAAAAAACTCGCCGCACGAAATCGCCGTCCACGGCGCGCTGCATAAAGCCCCGGGACTTTGCTCGCCCGTCGCCGTCATCGAAGATATTTTGTCCTGCCGCAAAACGCTCGAAGAAAAATTCGGCAGAATTATCCGCGGCATGGCGTACCCCGATAGCGGAATCACGCGGTTTTCGCCCGCCGCCGCACCCTACGAAGAGCTTCGCGGGTACTTAAAAGGCTTAGGAATAAAATATTCGCGTTCGCTCGGCGCAGACAACGATCGTTTCGATCTGCCCGCCGACTGGTACAATTGGCTGCCCACGGCGCACCACACCAACCCCGAGCTTTTCACGTATCTCGATAAATTTTTAAAGCTGAACCCGAACGAAGGATACTGCTCGGCGCACGCGCCGAAACTGTTTTATTTGTGGGGGCATAGTTTCGAGTTTGAAAACAATAAGAATTGGGAATTGCTTGAAAAATTCTGTGCCGAAGCGAAAAAAAGCGCGGACGAAAAGGGCGATATATGGTTTGCCACGAACGGCGAAATTTACGATTATACGAAAGCGTACGAAAGCCTGGAATGGAACGCGGAAGAAACGCTCGCGTACAATCCTGCGCTGATAGATATTTATTTAGAATACAACGGCGAAATCGTATGTATCCGATCGGGCGAAACGAAGAATTTCAAAAAATAAGCGTTAAATAGGCAAAAAAATAGTAAAAAACTCGGGGCGGCGTGGATCTTATCCACACCGCCCCTTTTATAGTAATCATAATTATAAATAAAATTTATTTATGATTTTTATACCACTCTTTATTCATATTCTCGTAACACTTCCAACATATTTCATGCCCGGCATAACGCTGATCTGTTTTTCTTCCGCAAGTGTCGCATTTTCCGTCATAACTATTTACTTTTTCATCAGGCGAACAAGCCCTGATAATCAAAACCAACAAAATTATACTTACTATTGTAACGATTATTTTATTTCGTCTACTCATATATTGCTCCTTAACTAATAATCAACTTATTATTTTATAAGAAAAAAAAATCTTTTTTATTATCTTTTCTTTCTTCCACCGTCCAAACTAAATCTTCGTAATTATCTTTTTTGTATTCTTGCAATACATTCATAATAAAATTCTCTATTGCGTCTTCAATATCTTTTTCGTCGCACCGCATTCCGTTCGGCGGCAAAAAATGCACGACATAATTATTACAAATTTTTTCGCACCCGCCGCTCGTGCATTTTTCTTCATCCTGCGGAAGAAGCACCGCTTTCCACCCAAGCTCGTTGGTAAATACTATCCGCTCCCTTTCGATTTGCGGCGTACCCCATAATTGCCAATTCCAAACGATATTTTCTTTAAACTTTTGCGGCGTTCCGTATTGAAATTCTATCGTCAACGTTTTCATTCAACCTCTCCTTTTTATTGATTTTGTACATTTTATGTACATTTTACCTAATTATAGTACATATTGTGTACAATGTCAAGTAAAAAAGGGGGATAAAATTATGAATTTAGGAAAAAAACTAAAAGAATTGAGAAAATCGTACGGATTAACGCAAGAAAAATTAGCCGATGCGTTAGGTATATCAAGAGTGAATTATACGCGCTATGAAACCGACAAAGCGCGCCCTGACTACGAAACTTTAATTTTGCTTGCCGATTTTTTCGACGTAACCACCGACTATTTATTAGGAAGAAAAGAGTATTGAATCAGTTTGATTCAATACTCTTTTCTTCCCCATCCAACTTTTTTCAAGTCTTACTTTTTTGGGAAACGGGCATTGCCCGTTTCGTAACGCACCCACAGGGTGCTTCGTAACGGACTGTAACAAACCGTTTGAAATTAAAATAATCGCCTTTGATATAGCCTTCCCCCCGGGGGGCTTTTCTCGCCGAGTTGCTGCTCAAAAGCAATCTCGGCGGCTTGGTGGAAAAAGCGAATCTTTGGACGGATGAGGGGCGAAGCCCATTTTTGGTTTTCTGAATATTTTTGACAAAAAATTTCTGAAAAATCAAGGGGCGCAACCCATTTTTTATTGAAATTTTCCATTAGAAATTTTCAATAAAGGGGCGCACCTTGTTTTCCGTTTATAAAGCCTTCCCCCCGGGGGGAAGGTGTCGCCGAACGGCGACGGATGAGGGGCGCGCCTTGTTTTCTGATAATAACATTTCAAACGAACAAGCCGTCCTTTCATCGGAAATTTTCTGTTTCCCTTAAATTTTCCCTTTACACCATCGCGCAATGGTCGCAATCTTCGTCCGCCGGGAACTGCGATTTATCGTACTCGATCCCGTGCTTATCGTAGTAATCCTTAATCGCGCGCTTAATCGCTTCTTCCGCAAGCACCGAGCAATGCATCTTATACGCGGGCAACCCGTCCAGAGCTTCCGCCACCGCCTTATTCGTCAGCGCAAGAGCTTCGGAAAGCGGCTTGCCCTTAATCATTTCCGTCGCCATCGAAGAAGAAGCGATCGCCGAGCCGCACCCGAACGTCTCGAACTTCACGTCCGTGATAATATCGTTATCAATTTTCAGGTATATTTTCATAATATCCCCGCACTTCGCGTTGCCCACTTCGCCAACGCCGTCCGCGTTCTCGATGCTGCCCACGTTTCTCGGATTTCTGAAATGATCCATCACTTTTTCGCTGTATAATGCCATAATTTTTTCTCCTTTTGCCCCGCGCCGCGGTTGCCCGCCCGCAAAGCTTGTCTTTTTTCAAAGGCCTGTCCTTAATTCGCCTTGATTTCAGCCGGCTGCAAACCGGCATAATTCCGTCAGATCACAAACGGCTTTTTGCCGCTTACCTTTTCTTTCCACAGCGGCGAGAAGCTGCGCAGATACTCAATGATTCCGGGGATCACTTCAATCATGTATTTCACGTCTTCTTCCGTGTTGTCTTCGCAAAGCGAAAGCCGCAGCGACCCGTGCGCCACCTCGTGCGGTCTGCCGATCGCCAAAAGCACGTGCGAAGGATCGAGCGAACCCGAAGTACACGCCGAGCCGGACGAAGCGCAAACGCCCTTATCGTCCAGCAAAAGCAGCAGACTTTCGCCCTCTACCCCTTCGAAACAGAAACTCACGTTTCCGGGCAGACGATTTTCTTTCGTTCCGTTCAGCGCGCCGTGCGGTATCTTTTCAAGGCCGGCAATCAGCTCGTCGCGCAGCTTTAAAAGCTTCGCCGTATTGGCGGGCATATTGTCGCAAGCTTCTTTAAAAGCCGCCGCCATGCCGCAAACCGCCCCCG
>CALARO010000170.1 GCA_937888935.1 uncultured Clostridia bacterium | reverse complement strand
CCTGCCCGCGCATATTTTCGATGAAATGATGCACTTTTTCGAAGTGTACAAATCTCTCGAACACAAGCAGACCACGGTGAAAGAGATCTGCCACCGCGACGAAGCGGTGGAAATCATCAAAAAGTGCGTTGAAATCTACGAAAAAGCCTATAAAAACGGCAAAAAACGCAAGTAAGGCAACAGTTTCAATTCAATATTATCAAACAATATATTTATTCGGATTTATGTTTGCATTTCGCAACGGCTGCCGCCTTTTCACCCTGCGGCGGCTTCGGTTGCCGTGCTTTTGTACAGCCGCACGGCTACCACGGTGATGTCGTCCTGAGCCGTTCCGTTTTCGCGGCGCAGCACCTCGGCAAGCAGTCTGTCGGCAATCTCCTGCGGGTTATAGCAGGGGATTTTTTTCAATTCGTCCAGAAGCTCGCCAGAAGAAGAAAACGCCGAAGTCACGCCGTCGCTCACAAAAAGCAGAATGTCGTTGTCTTTCAGATAATAGCTGGCGGCGGTGGGGTGCATCGCTTCTAAAATGCCTAAGGGCAGCGAATCGCTTTCCATAATTTTCAGCGTGTTGTCCGATAAAATAAACCCCATCGGCGAGCCGATTTTCACGATATCCGCCTTGCCGCTGTCCAGATCCACCACGGCAACGTCTACGCACGCAAACGTCTCTTCTTTACTGAAAGAAAGCAGCTTGTTCACCGTGGAAAGCACGAGATCCGAAGGCATTTTCGCCCGATAAAAACTCTCTAAAAGCGAAATCGCCGTTTCCGAAACCTTCTTCGCGTATTCGCCGCTGCCCATGCCGTCCGAAAGAGCCACCATAAACCGTCGCTCGTCGATCCGGAGCACCGAATGAGTATCGCCGCTCGCGCTTTCGCCGTGCTTTTTCTCGGTCGCCACGCCGAACGCCGCGTCAAACACCGGCTTTTTGCGTAAAATACAGCAGAATTTATCGTCCGAAAGAGTAATTCGCTCGGAAATCATCATCGGCGTTTTCAAAACTTCCGAAGCCGCCGCCGCTATTTTTTTCACGTCCGCCTTGCCGTACGTCACCAGCGAAAGCACGGGCGAATCGTCGCCCGAAAACGTCTTGCAGATCATCGTTTCGCTGCACACGATTCCCGCCTTTTGCAACGCGAGAGCCACGGCTTTTTCTTTATCGCGCTGCGAAGCAAACGGCGCGCTCTGTTCCAGCGCGAGACCCTTTAAAATTTCGCTGATCGCCTGCGCCTGTTTCGATAAAAGCTCTCTGCCGCCCGCCGCGTTGTCCGCTTCCACAATGTATTTGCGGTACTCGGCAAGCTGCTTGTTCGCCGCGAATAGAAGTCCGCTCTGATCCCTGCACGCGGCGGCGAGTTTTTCGGGAATATCTATAAGGCTTACTCTGCCTTTGATGCAGCCGATTTCGATCAGCTTTTCAATCTGCGCCCGCGCGTTCAGCTCTTTGTTGCATTCCGAATACCCCGGGCATCTTCCGCACACGCCGTCCGTCACGCACTTGCACATAAATTCTTTCGCGCCGTCTTTCGAATCGCTTGAAGAAAGCGCGGTAAACGAGCTTTCGATTTCGCGGAAAACGGCGGCGATTTCAAAGAGGTGTTCGCCGATCGCGGCGCGATTTCGGTTGATGGCAATGCGCGAAAGGTGCTTTTCGCGATAGAAAACCAGCTTGTTTTCCGCGCGCGAGATCACGGCGGGGGGCAGAAGCAGAAAGAATAGCGAAGGCAGCAGCACGCATAAAACCCAAGGCACGAGATAAGTCGTCGCCGTTTCGAAAACGTTTTCGTATACGCCGAAGAAAAAGTAGCTTAAAATCAGCGCAAACACGGCGGGCAGCCGACCGAGCGGCGCAAACGCCGTCACCGCCACGCCGAGAACGAAGAATTTTTCAAGCGGCACGCCCGAGAACGCGGCGGGCAACGCAAGCACGAACGCGGCAACCGCGGCGGAACAATCTTTCACGGCGGCGGCGTAGAAAAGAAGCAGAAAGAACGCGCAGCCGAGATATACGTCGGGCGTAAACGCGCGGCAAAGTCCGACGCCCGAAAGCACGAATAAAAGCAGCGAAAAAATAATTTCGTCGGCGCGCAGACGGCATTTTAAAAGGCGGAATAAAATCGCTTTCGCCGCCACGGCAAACACGGCGGACAAAAGGTAAACGATCGCCGCCACGGCGATTTTCTGCACAAGCGCGTCGTTTAAAAAATCGAAAACGGGCGGCAGCGCGTAGGGCGAAAACGGCGCGAAGATCACAAACAAAGCCAGCGCGAAAAACAGCGTGAAAAAGGGGATCGGCGCGGCTTTCCGGGCGGCTTCGCGGCTTTCGCGCGAAATGCGCTCGCAGGCGGAAAACCCTGCGAATAATACGGCGGCTTCGCCCGCGCACACAAGCGCGATATTGCCGTTCAAAGCCACAGCGGAAGCGGCGGCAAAACAGGCGCAGCAACCGATCGGCGAAGCGTGCGCGGAAAGCGCGGCGAAAAGCAGCGCGAGCGCGAACGGCTCGAAATTATTTCCAAGGAAGAAAAAAAGCGCGCAAAGCGCGGTAAAAGATATGTAGAATAAAAAAGATTTTCCGCTGCGTTCGGTGGTGTGCATCACAGTCCTCCGCCAAAATTTTGTTTCAATAATGCCATTATAACACAACGGATTTTGAAAAATTTGGCGGTTTTTCGCCGATTTTTTGCAATTTCGTCGTTTTCGAAAAAAGACTTCCCCGCCGGGAAGTCTCGTTTGAAAATATGCCGGAAATAATTTTAAAAATGCGTTCTCGCGTCCGTCGGAAACCCCAAAGAAATTAAAATCGCGCGGTTTACGCGGATCATCGCTTCTGGCGGCAGCTCGCCGATCCGTTCTTTCAGTCTGCGCTTATCAAGCGTGCGGATCTGTTCGAGCAGAATCACACTGTCTTTCGCTAAGCCGTAGGCGGAAGGCAGCTCGATATGCGTGGGAAGTTTCGCCTTGTTGATCTTGCTCGTCACGGCGGCGGCGATCACGGTGGGGGAATATTTGTTGCCTACGTCGTTCTGCACCACAAGCACGGGGCGCACGCCGCCCTGTTCGCTGCCCACCACGGGGGAAAGATCGGCATAATATAATTCACCGCGTTTTACGTTCATTTTTCTACCTCTTGCGTGAAAGACTTCCCTACGATATAATATGTAATATCGCGGCTCTTCCGTTCGCCTTTGAAGTATTGCCGCGCCGCGCGCATTTTATACGCCGCCGCCCGAAAAAATCGGCAAAGTTATATAAAAACGTCGAAAAAAACGGCGAAAAGGACGGCAAAAAAATTCCGCCGGCGGGGCAAACCGCGCCGCCGACGGAATAAAGAAACGTTAATTCAAAAATTCAAAAGCGATTAAACGATATAATCGGCTTTCTTTTCGGGCAGGGAATCGAGTTCCTGCTTCTTTTGCGCGTAACCCGCTTTTCCAAGCAGAGCAAACGTGGCTTTTTTGCCTTCTTCAACGCCCGGCTGATTAAACGTGTTGATGTTGAACATCGCGCCCGCATACGCCGTCTGCAATTCGAAAAGGAATAAAAGCTCGCCGAGCGTAAACGCGTTCAATTCGGGAATCCACAGCGTGTAATTCATTCTTCCCGCCTTCGTCAGCGCGTAAGCCGTAGCCGCGTTTTCCGCCTGAATCAGCTCTTCCATCGTGTGTCCGCCAAGGAACGAAACGTCGGGAATACTTTCGCAGCCTTTCGGAATAGGGAATTCGCACGCGTACTTCTTCAAAGAAAGGAACGTCACCACTTTGTCGAACGGACCTTCGGTGTAGAGTTGCACCTGCGAGTGCTGATCGGTTACGCCGAGCGATTTCACGGGCGTCTGACCCACGTTGCAAGGCTTGCCGTCGAGCGTTTCGTTTTTGCCGAGCGATTCCGCCCAAAGTTGGCAATACCAGTCGGCAAGGTATTTCAGGTTATCGGAATAGGGCATCATCACGCCGATGTTTTTGCCGTCGTTCATCGCGGCAACCTGCAGCACGGCGCAGGCAAGCGCGGGGTTTTTCGCCATCGAAGAAGAGCGGCAGATCGAATCCATATACGCCGCGCCGGCAAGCAAACCTTTGATGTCGATGCCGAGTACCGCCGCGGGCAGAAGTCCCACGGGGCAAAGCTCCGAAAATCTTCCGCCTACGCCGTCGGGAAGAACGTAACTCTTCACGCCGCCCAACTCGTCGGAAATCTTTTTCAGGTTGCCTTTTTTCGCGTCCGTCGTGAAAATCACGTTGTCTTTCACGGAAACGCCCGCCTTTTTCAGAAGATCGAGAATCACGAGATACTGCGTCATCGTTTCGCTCGTCGCGCCGGATTTCGAAATCACGTTGAAGCAGGTTTCGGCAGGCTCGATCACGTCGAGAAGATCTCTCATTCTCACGGGATCAACGTTGTCTTCCACGTAGAATTTCGGACCTTTCCGCTTATTTTTCGGCAGATCGTTGTAGTGCAGATGGCACAGCGCGTTAAACGCCATAATCGGACCGAGCGCGCTTCCGCCGATACCGAGTACCACGAAATATTTAAACTTTCTGCGCACGTTTTTCGCAGTTTCGAGAATATCCGCCACGATTTCTTTTTGATTGTACGGAAGTTCCGTCCAACCCATGAAAAGCTCGTCTTTGCCGCGGTTTTCTTTCACGTACGCGTAAGCTTTCGCCGCCGCGGCGCGGTAAGAAGCAAGCTGCTTATCGGAAAATCCCTTGTCGCCGAGAAACGTATCCGTCATGTTGTTGTAATCGAGCGTCACGCGCATCGAATCGCGCCATTCTCTTGTTTTGTAACCCATATTGTCTTTCAGACTCCTTTGAATTTTTAATACAAAAATATTTTAAAACAATTTACGCCGTCTGTCAAGGGTTGAAGCGGAAAAAGTTAAAAAATTTTTCAAAAAGTCCTGATTTTTTTTCAGTTTGCCCGCCGAATTGCGAAAAATTCACTAAAAAAGCTTTTTTTTCACTTTTTTCACGGGAAAGAGCTTCAAAGCGATCCATAAAAGCAGATTGAATAAAAGCGTAACCGCGCCCGATAAAAGCATGGCGGGCAGCGTGGAAAGAAATTTCGAAAAGAGCGGGAATAAAATTCTGCCGCACGCCGCCACGGGCAGAATGGCGATAAAGGCGATCAGGCATTTTTTAAGCAGCGCGCCTGGCAGCGGATAGCGCGCGATTAAAAACAGCATGTTCAGGCACGCCGTGCATACGAAAGCCGCCGTCATGCCCACGGGGTAGGCATACGCGCCGATTTTCGCAGGCAGAAAGAATACGCATAAAAGCATTAGCGCCGCGCCGATGAAATAAAATCTGAGCGTCTGTTTTTCGTAATTCATCGAGTTTAAAATGCCCGTCGAAATCAGAGAAACGCTCATCGGCAGCAGCATAAACGCGCATTTCGCAATCATTTCGCCCGCGCCGCGATCGGAATACAAAAGCTCGCCGAGCGGCAGACCGTACACGAAGAAAAACGGCATGAAAAGGCAGGAAAAAGCGAACGCCGCGTATACACCCCG
>CALARO010000169.1 GCA_937888935.1 uncultured Clostridia bacterium | reverse complement strand
TGCGAAGCAAAAAATATTCCTAACGTAACTTACAACGTAAGCACGAAAGCGGAATGCCCCAAGACATATATCGCCGGTTCGCGTATCAATTGGGAACCCTATTTCGAATATATGATTGATTGCGTGATTAACGGCGACAAAATCGATTCCGACTGGTGCGGTAACCTTGCTACCGGTTCTGTGGAAGTACTTGAATTCGGCAGCGCTGTGGCAGACGGCACAAAAGAAGCGGTTGCAGCAGCAAAAGCTTTGCTTGAAGCCAAAGCATTGAAGGTGTTCGACACTTCGAAATTTACGGTGGACAAAGGTCAAAAACTTACTTCTTATAAGGCAGACGTGAAAGATTACGGCGATTATGTGGGCGAAACGGAAGTTGTGTTTGACGGCGTGTTCAACGAATCGTCGTTCCGCTCCGCACCTTATTTCAACCTGATCATTGATGGTATCACGGAATGGAATAAGAAAGCAAACTAAGCGATAATAACATAACAGGAAAAAGGGCGGAGAAACTTTCTCCGCCTTATCCTGATTTTTTTAAGACTTTACGGAGGTAGCGCGTGGATAAAGAAATTGCGCTTGAAATGCGGGGCGTTTCCAAATATTTCGGAAGCGTTACGGCGAATAAAAACGTAGATCTCAAAGTATACAAGGGCGAGATTCTGGCGGTGCTTGGCGAAAACGGCAGCGGCAAAACTACTCTTATGAATATGATTTCGGGCATTTATTTCCCGGACGAAGGTCAGACGTTCGTAAACGGCGAAGAAGCGGTGATCCGTTCCCCGCAGGACGCGTTTAAGCATAAAATCGGCATGATACATCAGCATTTCAAGCTTGTGGACGTTTTCACGGCGGCGCAGAATATCGTTCTTGGCGTGAAAAACGAGCCGAAACCGATCGACGAAAGCAAGAACGCTTTTCTCAGATTTTTCGCCAAAATCGGCAGAAAAATGGAAAGCGGCTTGTACAAGAAAAAAGAAGTGGCGGCGCAGGTGAAGGAAATCGCCGATAAGTACGGCTTCGAAATTGATCCGAAAAAGAAAATTTACGATATGTCTGTTTCCGAAAAACAGACGGTGGAAATCGTGAAAGTGCTTTATCGCGGCGCAAACGTGCTGATTTTAGACGAGCCTACCGCCGTGCTGACGCCGCAGGAAACGGAAAAATTATTCGCCGTGCTTCGCAAAATGAAAGAGGACGGCAAATCCATTATCATCATCACGCATAAGCTCAACGAAGTGCTTGCCATTTCCGATCGCGTGGCGGTTTTGAGAAAGGGCGAATCGGTGGGCGAAATCGCCACGAAAGACGCCGACGAAAACAAGCTCACCGAGCTGATGGTGGGCAAGAAAGTGGAATTGAACATCGAACGCAGCTTGCCGCAAAACCCTGCGGACAGGCTCGTGATCAAAGGCTTGAATTTAAAAAATCACGACGGCGTGAAAGTGCTTGACAACGTATCTTTTACGGCGAAGTCGGGCGAAATTCTCGGTATCGCGGGCATTGCGGGCAGCGGTCAGAAAGAGCTTCTGGAAGCGATCGCGGGGTTGCAGCGTCTTGAAAGCGGCGATATGATTTTCCACAACCCCAAAAAGGATAAGCCGGTTACGTTCTTCCATAAAGATCTGCACCGCGTGAAAGAGCTTGCCAAAGCGGGCGCGTTCCGCTACGAAAACGGCGAAACCGTAGATTTTACGGGCAAATCCGATAAAGAGATCAAAGAGCTTGTCAACGACGGCAAAGTGCTTTTCAAAGAAGACGAAATCATAGATCTTAAAGACAAAACGCCTTTGCAGATCCGCGAACTCGGCATCCGCCTTTCGTTCGTGCCGGAAGATCGGCTCGGCATGGGGCTTGTGGGCAATATGGACATTGTGGACAACATGATGCTTCGCAGCTACCGCAAGGGCAAATCGGTATTTCTCGATCGCGGGAAGCCGGGCAAACTTGCGGACGAGATTATCGAAGAACTCGAAGTGGTTACGCCCTCGGCGCATACGCCGGTGAGAAAGCTTTCGGGCGGCAACGTGCAGAAAGTGCTGGTGGGGCGCGAAATCGCTTCCGCGCCGAAAGTTTTAATGGCGGCGTACCCCGTGCGCGGACTTGACATCAACTCGTCGTATACCATTTATAATTTGCTGAATAAGCAGAAAGAGAACGGGGCGGCGGTGATTTTCGTGGGCGAAGATCTGGACGTTTTAATCGAGCTTTGCGATCGTATTCTCGTGATCGGCTCGGGTAAAGTGACGGGCATTGTAGACGGAAGAAACGCGAATAAGAGCGAAATCGGACTTCTGATGACGAAGACGGAAGGCATGGATGAAAACGGCGTGGAAAGCGTGAAGGAGGCAGTCAATGAGTGAAACGAATGCAAAAAAAGTGCGCGAGCCGCTGTTTCATATCACGAAGCGCGCGGCGTTGCCGTTCTGGAAAAGCACGCTTATCAAAGTCGGCGGCTTGCTTTTGGGATTTTTGATTTCCGGAATTTTGGTATCCGCGCTCACGGGAAAATCTCCGTTTGCGCTGTACGCAAGCTTATTTAAGGGCAATTTCGGGCAAGAAATCAGAATCTGGAAGTTGCTTCGCGAAACTGCGTTGTTGCTCGGTATCGGCTTGGCTTTGCTGCCCGCTTTTAAAATGAAATTCTGGAATCTCGGGGCGGACGGGCAGGTGCTTATGGGCGCGCTTGTTACGGCGGGATTGATGTACAAACTCGGGCCGAATGCAAATTCGGCTGTTGTAAACATTTTAATGATAGCAGGAAGTATTGCCGCTGGTGTGATCTGGGCTGTGATTCCCGCGATTTTCAAAGCGAAATTCAAAACAAACGAAACGCTTTTCACGCTGATGATGAATTATATTGCCGCCGGAATTACGGGATATATGATTAGTATCTGGGCGACGAACGGATCAGGCACAATGGGGACGATTAAGTATGCGTGGCTGCCGAAACTCGGCAACGATTCGCTGCTTACCGTGATCGTGGCGGTGCTGCTCACGGCGTTGATGTTCGTATATCTCAGATTTACGAAACACGGATATGAAATCTCTGTGGTGGGCGAAAGCGAAAACACCGCAAAATATATCGGTATTAACGTGGAAAAAGTAATTCTTCGCACGTTGGTGTTGTCGGGGGCGATCTGCGGACTGATGGGGCTTTTAATGGCGGGCAGCATCAATCACACGATCAGCAAAACGTTGGTTGAGAGCCGCGGCTTTACGGCGGTGCTTGTGGTGTGGCTTGCGAATTTCAATCCGCTTTACATGGTGGGTACGTCGTTTTTGATTGCGTTTTTGCAGAATGGCTCTTCAAACGTGGTTACGGAATTTTCGCTGAACGATTCTTCGATTGCTTCCATTATCACGGCGGTGGGGATTTTTTGCGTGATCGGCTGCGAATTTTTCATTCGCTATAAATTCCAGCTTACCAAGAAGAAAAAGGAGGATAAGTAAACATGGCGGTTTTCACCATTATTCGCAGCGCGATCAATTTAGGCTCGGCGTTTTTGTTTGGTTGCACGGGCGAAACGATCACCGAAAAATCCGGACATTTAAATCTCGGTATTCCGGGCGTTATGTGTATGGGCGCACTCGGCGGCTGTCGCGGCGTTGCGCTCTATATGAAAGGCACAGATCCCGCAAATATAAACGGCTTGTTGCTGCTTCTTTCCGCCATGCTGTTTTGTATTATTTATGCGGGTGCAACCGGTGCAATTTATGCGTTTCTCACCGTGGGACTTCGTTGCAATCAAAACGTTACCGGGCTTACCGTAACTACGTTCGGTATCGGTTGTTCTAAATATTTTATCAAAAGCGTAAATACCGCGAATTTCAATTATGCGAGCGAATCGCTCAGTCGGCTTTTTCCGTTTTCTTCAAAAATGAATGCCTTCTGGCAAATCTTTTTCGGACAAGGTTCGCTGGTGTATATTGCGATTTTAATCGCTTTGATTACGGCTTATGTGTTTAAGAAAACGCGTGTTGGGTTAAAGCTTCGTGCGGTCGGCGAAAATCCTGCGGCGGCGGATGCGGCGGGCGTAAACGTTACAAAATATAAATACTGCGCGATTTTAATCGGCAGCGCGGTGGCGGGACTTGGAGGACTTTTCTATATCATGGACTTTTTGCACGGTTCGTGGGAGTACGACGTAGACTCGATCGGCTGGCTTTCCGTTGCGCTTGTTATTTTTACGTTGTGGAAACCCGATCTCGGAATTCTCGGTTCGTTTTTGTTCGGCGCGCTGCGGATTTTGCCTACGTATATTTCTTTTCTTCCGCGCGATATCGCAGGGCTTTTGCCTTACGTTGTCACGGTGGTGGTGCTGATCGTTACGAGCGTTCTCGACAGCAAGGAAAATCAACCCCCTGCGGCGCTCGGTCTTGCTTACTTCCGCGAAGATCGGTAAAAAGTTTAATTATTTACTTCATTCAATAAAAGTTCTTTGAAAAACGGCTGTTTTTGTGTGAAAACGGCTGTTTTTTCTTTTATTTTCGGGGGGTTTTCTTTCAAAATCGGGGGTTTTTCTTGTATTTTTCGGGCTTTTTGGGCTGTTTTTACACGGTTTAGCAGGCATTTTTCGCTAAAAATCGTGGAAAAATCCAAGGTTTTACGCCGTTTTTTATGATATAATCATACATATCGCGATGAAAAGGACGGTGCGGCGATGCAGGTGTATATCGAATATGCTTTTGCCGAAAATTTTCTGCTCGATTTTATGCTGCTTTTTTTCGCGTTCCGCTTCACCCGCGAAAGCGTGCGCGCGCTGCCGATCGTTTCCGCCGCTTCGTTCGGCGCGGCGTTCGCCTGCGCGTTTGCGCTCGTTGCCGTGCCGTATGCCGTATCGCTTTGCGTGAAAATCGCGGCGGGTTTTTTCATGTGCTTTCTCGCGAGGCTGCACTTTTTGAAAGGCGGTTTTTTCAGACTTTCCAAAAGCGAGCGGCGGGCGAAAATGCGCGCGTTTCTGCGCTATTCCTGCGTGTTTTTCGTGCTTTCGGCGTGTCTTGCCGGGGCGTTCTTTGCGATCGACTACACGGGCGCGGCGCTCAAAGCCTGGCAGATTCCCGTGTGCGCGTTCTTTATGTTTGCGTGCGTTGCGGGCGCGAAAAAGCTTTTCAAAACGCGGAAAACGGCGCGGTTCGTGCGGCAAATCGAAGTGTGCAGAAGCGGTGAAAAGAGCGGCGAAAAAGCGTTTGGGCTGATCGACAGCGGCAACCGCGCGAAGACTTCGGACGGCGCGCCGATCTGCTTTATTTCGCCCGAGCTTGCCCTGAAACTGATCGACGAGCGCACGCGATTTCTTGATTTTTACGTAAGCACGGTGAGCGGCGGAAAAAAAATAAAAATTTTTTCCGGCTCGCTTCTGATATATGACGGCGAGCGCGCGCATACAATAAATAAACGGTATTTCGCGCGCGTATATTTTGCTCCTTCGGCGCACGTTTCGGCGAAGGGCGGGGCGGAATATTCGGCATTGCTTCCCGCCGATTGCTTTTCGGACAAGGCGGACGGCGGCGAA
>CALARO010000168.1 GCA_937888935.1 uncultured Clostridia bacterium | reverse complement strand
CCGCCCGCGAGAAGCAACGAGCCTACGGCGGCTATCGCCGAAATGATCAGTACTATCCAGAAGCTCGGCGATTTCAGCAACATTGCCGCATACGAAATCATCGCGCCTTTCGGCAGAGTGAACACCACCGTCACCGCAGCCGCGGATTTGTCGCCGAAATATTCGTTGTCTGTCAATGGTAATACGTCGCTTTTAATTGTCAGCGTTTTTTTGTCCGCATTCCATTCTTCACTTTTGATAAACTGCTTGCCTTCCTTACCGAACTCGTCGCTGTACACTTCGCACGATTGCGGAACTTCCGGAAAATTCACCGTCACCGTCACGTTATATAAAGGCACAGTCCAGCCGCCGCCCACAACGTCCAGTCCCAAACCGTTCGAAGTGGTTTCGGAAGAACGCATCGAATATGAAAATTCATATACCCACGTAGTACCGTTTTTAATGCCGCCGTATATAACGATATCTATGTAATCGCCATTGTCGGGGTTTTCAATCACGGAAAAACTATCTTCCGAAAGTGTGCCGTCCATATAGCTTCGTTTCGCAGAAATATCGAAGTATGCGTCGCCCTGATCGATCGGAAGCGAACGATAAAACTGCGTGCCTACACTTTGATTCATCGTAACCACAAGCCGCTCGGTAAAATCCACCGTTCTGTCGGCGTTGATCGTCACCGTCGCGTCGTATTGCTTCACCGTAAACGCATTGTTCTTATCGTCCGACGAATCCGCAGAAGCCGAAATCGTTTCCGCGCCGTTAAAGCCGCCAATCCACCCGCCGTTTACGCCGTTCGCCCCGCCCGAGCCGTTAAAATTGCCGCCCGAACGCGCAAAAATCGCCGAAGCAAACCCGCCCGTAATAACGAAAAAAAGCAGAAAAGCGAGCGCGATAAACCATCGCGTCCGCAATTTCGCTTTTCTCGTTACGGAAGACGTTGAAAAATTATATTTCATAACCGTATCTCCCGCAGATTATTTTCAGAACGAAACTTTTACGTTCTTTCTCTCTTCTGCGCTGTCCAACTCGAAGTACTTCTTCTTCTCGTAGCCTTTCTTGTTCGCCACGATCGAGGAAGGGAACACCTGAATTTTGTTATTGAAAGTTTTCACCACGCCGTTGTAGTATCTGCGCGCGCTTTCAAGCTCGCCTTCGAGATTTTTAAGCTGTTCCTGCAAATCGCGGAAATTCGCGTCCGCTTTCAGCTGCGGGTACGATTCCTGCACCGCGTTGAGCAAAACTTTCAAAGAAGAATTGAGCGCGTTTGCCGCCTGCATCTTCTCTTCGGGCGTTTTCGCCGCGCCCGCCGCGTTACGCGCCGCCACCACGTTGGTAAGCGTTTCGCTCTCGTGCTTTGCGTAGCCTTTCACGGTTTCCACAAGGTTGGGAATCAGATCGTATCTCTTTTTCAGGAATACGTCAATGGTAGCCCACGCCTCTTCCGCTTTGTTGTTCAGGCGCACAAGCGCGTTCGCCGTCTTGATCCACCACACAACGATCGCAATCACAAGAATGATCACGAGCGCGACAACCACGATACCCACAATCGCGCCGACGCTGATAAGTAACGAATTTAACATCTGTTTCTCCTTCCGTTTTTCGCCTTTATTTTGCCGCGTTTTTTGAACACGCGCAGCGAAATAAACGAATTTTTCTAAGATTATTATACTATATAACTCGGCAAAAATCAACGATTTGAGCGAAATTTCGCAAAAATTTTTTGCCCGAAATCGTCATTTTACCCCGATTTCACCCGTTTGTCGTACTATTTCGCGTTTGTCGCACTATTTTTCGATAAACGCGAGCGCGTCTGCATAAACTTCTTCTTTTCCAAGCTCGTTTAAAATTTCGTGCCGCATTTTCGGGTACAGCTTTCCCGATACGTTTTTATAGCCTACGGAACGCAGAAATTCCTGCGCGGCAAGCCATTTTTTCTCGTTCACGATCACGGGATCATCCGCGCCCGCCATAAAGAAAATCGGCAGATCCGGCTTTTTCACGGGATAATTTTTCTTCTTGTATACGTTTTTCACAAGGTGCAGAAGATTTGAAAAACCGTTGCAGGTGAAAATGAAATTGCACTTTTCGTCCGCGTTGTACTTTTCCACAATCTCTTTATCGCGCGTGAGCCAGGCGTTTTTGCTCTCGCCCGGGAATTCGTCGTCGCCGCCGCCCGTGGAAGCGTTTGCCATCAGCCGGCTTCTGTACGTTTTGCCCTTAAACGCCGAAATCAAGCCGTTCAGGAAAAGCCCGAACCCCGCGAGCGGATTTTTCGAAGGCGAGCCGCACACAATCAGTTTGTCGATTTTTTCTTCGTATTTTTTCAGGTACGCGCGCACCACCAAAGAACCCATGCTATGCCCGAAAAGCGTAATTTCAAGGCGCGGGTGCAGCCGCCTGATTTCGTCCGTTACAAGCGCAACGTCGTCCACGATCGCT
>CALARO010000167.1 GCA_937888935.1 uncultured Clostridia bacterium | reverse complement strand
AAACGTTAAAATGCCGTATGTGATACAAAACAGAGAGTATTACGGACTTAAAGATTTCAGACTTGTAATGCGTATTTGATACATACGCAGACGATTTATTCCACGGTGTTCTTGACGTGAGCCTCTGCGGAGCGTGTCGGTAGGCAAATAAACCGCCAACCGACAGCCCCAAAGGGGCTTTTCGTTTGCCTTTGGCAAGATAGCCTGACACACTCCTTTCTCACGTCAAGAACCTTTCGCGGCATAAAACCGTCTGCTACTGTTACGGATAAAGAGATACGAAAACACCATAAGAACCCCGAAAAGACAGAAACGACGGCACGCCGACAACCGAAAAACGCAGATAAAATCTGAATTTTTGTAAAAGAAAAACCTAAACCAAACACTTTCGTATTCGATTTAGGTTTTATTTGGCGGAGGCTGGGGGATTCGAACCCTCGTGGGCTTGCACCCAAACGGTTTTCAAGACCGCCTCGTTATGACCGCTTCGATATGCCTCCGTATGTCGCCGCGCGCTTGCGCGTATACGCTATTTTACGCGCCTTTCTCTGAATATTATACCACGTAACGCGCAAAAAATCAACGATTTTCTTTGCGCTCGCAAAAAATCGCGACGGAAAAATTAAAAAATCTTCCCGTCGCCCATCGTTCCAACCGTCAAACGCCGTCTATAACGTCTAAACGCTACGCAAATTTCCTGAAAGTCGCTCAAATCAAGCCTTATCTCGCCTTGCCGCGGAAGAAAATCGCCAGCGTGCCGATGCCCGAATGAGATCCGATCACGGGCGAAAGCTCGCCGATAAACACTTCGCGACCGGGAAATTTATCCAGCACCATTTTTTTCAACGCTTCGGCGTCGTCGCGGCACACCGCCTGCACGATATAAATCGGATCGCCGGGCTGCAGATCCTGCTGCGCCACCATATTGTTAAAAATAGCGTTAATTGATTTTTTTCTGCCCATCACGCCGCGCCCCACAGGCACAAGATGCCCTTCGTCGTCCATTCTCATCACGGGCTTGATATTCAGAAGCGAACCGATCACCGCCACGGTGGAAGAAACCCGTCCGCCGCGTTTCAGCTGAAACAAATCGTTTACGGTAAAATTATGGCAGATATGCAGCCGCAAATTCATGCCGTATTCGTAGGTTTCTTCAATGCTCGCGCCCGATTCCGCCTTTTCCACGAGATAGTGCAGAAATAACCCATGCCCCAAAGAAGCGCACAGCGAATCAATCACCAGAATTTTCCGCCCGGGAAACTCTTCCGAAAGCTCTTTCGCCGCCACGCAGAAGCTGCCGTATGTGCCGGAAAGTCCCGAAGAAAACGCGCTCACAAGCACGTCGTTGCCCGCTTCCACATAGGGGCGCAGGTGCGATTTCGCCTGCTCGGCAGTCACCTGATAGGTGGTAGGCTTCCCGCCGGCGGCAAGTTTTTTGTAAAACTCTTCGTGATCGATCGGCAACCCGTCCTCGCCTTCGTAATTTACGTTGTCCATCACAAATCCGAGACATACCCGCTCGATATTGTGTTCTTTGTAGTATTCAAGCGGCATTTCGCCCGTAGAATCCGTTGCAATAATGAATTTCGCTTTACTCATAATTTCAATCTCCGTAAAGTTTTTGCCTTTCGCCGCGCCGTCGCCGTCCTTATCGTTGCC
This sequence comes from uncultured Clostridia bacterium, assembly GCA_937888935.1. GTDB lineage: Bacteria > Bacillota > Clostridia > Christensenellales > Borkfalkiaceae > Scatosoma. Next base: position 1,470 of record CALARO010000167.1, on the reverse strand, counting down.
GCCGACCGTATCGCCGACGCCGTTCGCACAGTCCCGTCGCGTAGCCGAAAAACAAACTCATTATACAGTACGCGCGCGAAAATGTCAAACATTATTGAACGCTTTGCGCTTTTCACGTTTTGCGCTTCGCCGCCGCCTTATTTTTGCCGGAAAGCCAAATTAAATCGCGAGCAATCAGCAACAAAAATTATTCGAAATTCCCTGATTTTATACGGGAAATCCGTGGTAACAACAAATTAAAATAATTAACAAAAAATCGCCGCGCCGCCGCCGAAAATAAAAACGCCGCAAAGCAATTTGTAATGTTTCGTTATGACAATCAAGGGCAATTTGTTACGGCTTTTTTTTCCGGATTTGCCGAAAACGAAGAAAAATCACTTTAAAACGTTGAATTTTTTAATCAGCGCGGCGGAAAATTCCACCGTCACGCCGAAGCCTTTTTCAAGAGCGGTAAGCGTCATTTTCGGCGGCTCGGAAAGCTCGAAATACCGCGAAAGGGTTGCGGATAAATCCTGTAAAATCAACCCCCTGCACCCGTCGGAAAGCACCGATTTTTCGCCTTCGATAATCCGGTTTGCCTGCTCGAAATTATCCGTGTAAACAATCTTCTTCATAAAAATACCTGAAAAACCCGCCGCTACCCCATATAAGCGGCACAATTTGCCCGTAAAAAACCGCAAAAAACTGCCCGTAAAAATACGAAAAGACGATAAGAAATCACAATTTCCCGCGCCAATATTTTTTCAGACCGCCGAGCGCGCCTTTAAACGGCTCGAACACGTCGTAATAGCGGATTTTCCCGTTTTTCGTTTTCCCCGTCACCGCGTCGGCGAGCATCGAAAAGCACCCGAGCGGATCTTTCAAGCCGCTTCGCACAACTTTGTCGCTTTCGGGAATCATTCCGACGAGCGGCAGTTTCAGTAGCCTTGAAATTTCCCACGGCGAAAGCGTTTTTTCTTTCATTAAAAGATCGCCGCGCACGCGATTTACCGCCAGCGAAACGCTTTTTAAGGCGTAACTTTTCAAAAGTCCCGTGATTTTATCCGCGTCCGTCACGGCGGTTAAATCGGGCGTCGTCAGCACGATCGCCTCGTCCGCACACGCCGCCGCGCGATGAAACCCTTCGTCCGCCCCCGAAGGCGAATCAATCACGATATAATCGAACGTAGGGGAAAGCGAATCGAGTACGGCTTTCAAAGATTGCGGCGAAACGTATCGTTCGGGCGCGGAATGTACGGCGGAAAGCAGATAAAAATTCGGCAGAAGGGGGTGCTGCACAAGCGCCTGCTTGGCTCTGCACCGCCCTTCGATCACGTCGATCACGTCGTACACCACAAGGTCGGCGAGGGAAGAAACGAGATGCGCGTTGCACAGCGAAAAATCGGCGTCGCAAACGATCGTGCGTTCGCCGCGCGCCGCCAGCCTTGCTGCCAGCAGCTGCTGGCTGAACAGCCCGTGTGTGCCGGAATA
>CALARO010000166.1 GCA_937888935.1 uncultured Clostridia bacterium | reverse complement strand
GGGCGGATCTTCTCGCAAACCTTCATGCACTCGCTGCAACGGGTGTGAAATCTGCATCCTTCGGGCGGATGCACAGGCGAAGGAATATCCCCTTGCAAAATGATCCGCTTCATCTTCACGTGCGGGTCAGGCACAGGTACAGCCGAAAACAACGCTTTCGTGTACGGATGCAGGGTGTTTTCGAAAATCTGCTTCTTCGAAGCATATTCCACCATGTTCCCGAGATACATTACGCCGATATTATCGGAAATGTGCTTCACCACCGAAAGATCGTGCGTGATAAACACGTAGGCAAGACCAAGCTCTTTCTGCAAGTCTTTGAGCATATTGATCACCTGCGCCTGAATGGATACGTCCAGCGCGGAAACCGGCTCATCGCACACCACAAGTTCGGGCTTTAACGCCAACGCGCGCGCGATACAGATTCTTTGCCGCTGCCCGCCCGAAAATTCATGCGGGTATCTCTCGAAATAATGCGGCTGCAATCCGCACATTTTCATCACGCCAAGCACGTATTCGCGGTAGTGTTTTTTATCCACAATCTTGTGTTCGAGCGCGGCTTCGCCGATAATCTCGCCAACCGTCATACGCGGCGACAAACTTGCGTACGGGTCTTGAAAGATCATCTGCATCATCGGGCGCAGTTTCTCGAATTCTTTATCCTTGATTTTCGAAACTTCTCTGCCCTTAAACCAGATTTCGCCGTCCGTTATATCGTAAAGGCGCAAAAGCGTGCGCCCCATCGTGGTTTTACCGCAACCCGATTCGCCCACGATTCCCAGCGTTTTTCCCTTTTCCAGAGTGAAGGAAACGTCGTCTACCGCGCGCAGATATTCGGTGGGTTTGCCGAAAAAGCTCTTCCCCGTGACGAAATATTTTTTCAGGTGCTTTACTTCGAGAAGCGGGGCTTTCGTTTCGTCCGCAATTTCAGCGGCGTTTGTTTCCGCCGCAACGTTTTCAGACATTTCCTTTCGCCTCCTTTTCGTTTTCGTAAAGATAGCACGCCACCTTGTGCGTTTTGCTTACTTCGATCAATTCCGGGTACTCGCCCGCGCATTTCTTCATGCACTTCTCGCAGCGATCGCGGAAGTAGCAATAATTCGGCATATCCACGGGGTTCGGCACGAAACCGGGAATACAGTACAATTCTTCCGTTTCGTCGTCTACCGTGGGTTTGCTCTTCTGCAAGCCGATCGTGTACGGGTGCAGCGGACGATCGAAAATATCTTCCGTAGTCCCCATTTCGATAATCTTGCCGGCGTACATTACCACCACGTAGTCCGCCATTTCCGCCACCACGCCGAGATCGTGCGTGATGAGCATAATCGAGCTTTTGTTCTTTTCCTTGATGTCGCGCAGCAAGTCGAGAATCTGCGCCTGAATGGTAACGTCGAGCGCGGTGGTCGGCTCGTCCGCCACGATCAGTTTCGGATCGCAGATGAGCGCCATGGCGATCATTACTCTTTGCCGCATACCGCCCGAAAGCTCGTGCGGGTATTTCTTGTACACGCCCGCCGCGTCGGCAATGCCCACGCGATTGAGCATTTCAATCGAACGCTCGCGGATTTTATCTTTCGGCAGGTCGGTGATGTGCAATTTCGCCACTTCGTCGAGCTGATTGCCGATTGTAAACACGGGGTTGAGCGACGTCATCGGTTCTTGAAAGATCATGGCGATTTCTCTGCCGCGAATGTTCTGCATCGCCTGCGTAGGCATTTTGGCGATGTCGTACACTTTATCTTCCATTTCGAACAGCGTGCCGCCGAGATCGTTTTTACGCTTGATCGGCTTGCCCTTTTCGTTCGTTTTTACCACGGTTTCGCCCGCTTCGTTCGTTTCTGTTTCGTACACGGGGATTTTCTTGCCGTTTTCGTCGCGTTTGAACGTGTGCGTTTTGAAACGGATCGCGCCGTCTACGATTTGTCCGCTGGGCGCTTGCACGAGCTGCATCAAAGAAAGCGAAGTGACGCTTTTCCCGCAGCCGGATTCACCCACCACCCCCACGGTGCTGCCTTCGGGAATGGAAAACGTAACGCCGTTTACCGCTTTCACCACGCCTGCGTCCGAAAAGAAATACGTGTGCAGGTTTTCAAATTCCACGAGATTGGAAGGATCTTTCATTTCCGCCACAAATTCGCTCTCTACGATTTTGCGCTTCTTTCTGCTCTCGTAGTACTTGATTTTCTCGCGGTTTTCCTTGGCGATCTGCCGCGATTCTTTCGCGGAAATATAATGAGAATTTTTCTCGGTGTTTTTCGCCATTCTTCTCACCTCTTCGATTTAGGATCGAACGCGTCGCGCAAGCCGTCGCCCACAAAGTTGAACGCCAGAATGGCAAGCGTGATGCAGATACCTGCGGGAATCCAGAAATTGGGGAAGTTATTCAGATATTCCGATTTCGTGGCGTAGTTGATCATACTGCCCCACGTAGCCGTGCCGAGAGGCGCGCCTAAGCCGAGAAATCCGAGCGTGGCTTCCGTTAAAATGATGCTGCCGAGTCCGAGCGTCATAGATACGATGAGCTGCGGCAACACGTTGGGGATCAGGTGCTTGAAAATCTTTCTGCGCGTGGAAAGTCCCGTGCATTTCGCGGCAAGCATAAATTCCTGCTCGCGCAGGGAAAGGATCTGCCCGCGTACGAGACGCGCCGTGCCTGCCCACCCCATCAGGGTAAGAATACCCATCATATAGTAAAGTCTTGCGATGCTTTCTATGCCGCGCGAGGTGAACATTGCCGATAAAATCAGCATGATCGGCAGTGTGGGAATACAATAGAGAATATCCACGATACGCATGATCAGCTGATCCACCCAGCCGCCGAAATACCCGGCTAAGCCGCCCAAAATCACGCCGATCACCGTTTCCATGATGATCACGATCAAGCTGATGGTGAGCGAAATTCTGCCGCCGTACATCAAACGGGTGAGAATATCTCTGCCAAGCTCGTCTGTGCCGAGCCAATGCTTGCCGTTCATATCCGCTTTGATATTTTCGGAAGGATACCCCACGGTGATCTGATAGGCGATTTCGTCCGAATCGCCGTCTTCCGTAGCGTAGGCGATTTTCGTGATCGTTACGCTGGCTTTGCCCGGCGTAGAATCCACCGTTTCGTCGTCGTATGGCGAAAACAAAGGTCCGATAAACGAAAACAAAAACAGCACGATCAGAGTGATCAGTCCGATCATGGAAAGTTTCGAGCGGAAAAACCGTTTTAACACGGTCATCCCAGGCGAAAGCACTTTCACGCGGTCGTTTAAGTTTTCGCCGTGAAGCTCGTCGGCGCTTTCCGCTTTCGCAAGTTCCGCGCCTTCGCCGATTTCCGTTTTTACGCCTTCGCCGTCCGCGATTTCCGCGATTTCTTCGGGAAGCGTTTTTTCTTCTTTATCCATCGTTGAAACCTCCCGCTTATTTCCCGAGTTTGACTCTGGGATCGACTACCGCGTACATTAAGTCGGTGAGCAGAATACCGATGACGGTAAGCGCGGCGATAAACATATTGTATGCCATGATAAACGGTATATCGCCTTCGCTCATTGCCTGATAGGCGATATTACCGATTCCCTGAATATCGAAAATCGTTTCCGTGATCATCGCGCCGCCGAAAAGGCTGGGAATAATGCCCGCAAGCGTGGTGACGAGCGGAATCAGCGTGTTTCTGAATACGTGCTTGTAAATTACCGTATGCTCGCTTAACCCTTTCGCGCGCGCCGTGCGGATATAGTCCGCATTTAAAACTTCAAGCGTGTTGGTACGCGTATAGCGCATCATCGAGCCGACGGATAAGATAGTGAGTACCGCGATCGGCAGCACGAGATGCCACATTCGATCGAAGATTTCCGAAGATCCCATACCGCCCACGGGAAACCACCCGAGTTCCACGGCGAAAATCTTGATGACAAGACTGCCGAAGAAGAAAGACGGAAACGAAATACCGATCATCGTAAGCACCGTGGTGATATAATCGAGTTTGCCGTATTGATTGCACGCGCTCTTCACGCCGAGCGGAATCGCTATCAGAAGTTCGAGAACAAGCGAGATAAGCGATATGGCGAACGACGTACCCATGTACTGTGAAATCACGTCTTCCACAGGTCGGTTGTATTTGAACGATTTTCCGAAATCGCCCCGGATGAATTTCGTCATCCAACTCCAATACCCCGCTACCACGCTTTTCGTGGCGGCGATAAAAGGCGAAGAAGTTTTCACGTTGCCATCTTTATCCGTTGCCGGCTTGCCGTTTCTGAATACCTTATCCCAAAGCTCGGATCTGCCCTGCGCTTTCACTTCGGCGAGATCTTCCACGTTGTAGTCGAGCATCAGCTGCTTCAATTCTTCGGAATCGACTTCTACGTTCTGATGCGTGCTGTAATACTTCTGCTCGATATAATTGACGGGCATCACCCGCACGAGCGAATAAAGAATTACAGACACGCCGAACAGCATCAAAATCGCCAATAAAATTCTGTTTACTACATATTTGATCATCTTGTCTACCTTTTTGAGGCGTATTTGTAAGAAAAGTTTTTAATTAGTTATAATCCACTTCCCAAATTCTGTCGATCGGGCTGGAATATTTCAGGTTGGGTTCTTGATTGAGCGTGTTTACGTCGATGACGTTTTTATTGAACACGGCAAGATCGTTTCTCTGATACGTGGGCAATTCCACGGCAAGTTCCATCACGAGATCGAGCGCTTCGCTGTAAATGCTCTTACGATCTTCCTGATTGTCCGTTTCGCGCCCTTCTTCGATCTTCTCGCTCAGCTGTTCCACAATGCTTCTTTCCGTAGAGAATTGCGCGTTGGAAGGATTGAGAATTTCGTCGTAGTCCCAGTTTTTACGGCTGGTGGCTTTACTGTCTTTATGATATACCTGATACATATCGGGGTCGATCGTGCTGCTCCACGCCGCCGCCCACACGGCAAGGTTACCGGTGGAAAGCTTTCTCAGTGCCGCCACGTCTGTGCCTACGGTGATTTTAAAGCCGTGCTCATTGAGAATGTTCGCCGCTTTATTGAACATCGCATATGCGGGGTGATCGGTGGTTTCGCCGGCAATCGTGAATTTGTATTCGAGACGTTTGCCGTCTTTCGCGTACACGCCGTCGCTGCCTTTGCTGTAACCGGCGTCTCTGATTTCCGCTTCGATCTTGTTCCAATCGCCCGAATCAGCCGTGAATGGATAATACGATGTGCAACCTGTGGGATATGCCCACGAAACTTTCGTCATCGGGCGGTAGATCGGCTCTGCCAAGCCGCCGTTATAATAGTTGGTGATGATCGAATCGACGTCCATCGCTTTCATGATCGTGCGGCGGATAAGAATATCAGGCACGAATTTGGGGTTGATGCCCACATAACCGTAGCCGTTCGTCTTAGACTGCTTCGAGCCGAGATGTTCCTGATCTTTGAGCGCGTTGTTGTTATCGCGCGTTGCGCCGGGGTTACCGTAGTCGATAGAGCCGGCTTTGAGATGGTTGAGAATGTTGTTTTCGCCCACTTCCTGATAGGTGAAATACTTGATTTTCGCGTTGTTTAACCCGCTGCCCACCGTTTCGAAATATTCGTTGCGCTGGAAGTATACCTGTTTCGCGCTCCAGAATTTCGTGCTGTCCACTTCGGAAGGCTTGTTGCTTGCGTCGCCCTTTTCGTTGGACGCTCTGTACACGCCCGCGCCCACGGGCAACGCGTTTTTCGCTTCACTGCCGAGAACGTTGTCAAAGAAGTCTTTATTGCGCGCTTTTACGCCGAATTTCGTGGAATTGATCGTTTCTTCGTTGGAATAATAATGCATGGGCGCAACGGTGAAAGCGAAGTTCCAGATGGCTTTCGGGTCGATCTTGTTGATTGTGATTTTCAATACGTCGTGTTCGCCGTCGAGCTGCGCTTTTTTAACGCCGTCGAACGAAGAAGTACGATACGTTTCGATACCGCTGATTTCGTCTACGCTCTGCGTTTGCCCTTCGAAGAATTTGGACTGCTCTTCCAGCTTGAATTCGTCCATAATGTTCGAGCCGGTAGACATACCCGTGAGAATGGTTACCAAACCGTTTTTAATCAACGCTTCAGAGCCGTCTTCGGGAACGAAAGAATTGTATACAGTCTGAATGGCGATCGCCTTCATTGCGTCTTCTTTGCTGCAATTATGCGCGCTTGCGTATGCCTGCAATTTCGCGTCGGTGAAATCTTCCGCATATACGTTGTCCTCGTCGTCGAGATTGGTAACGTATTTATCATCGGCGTTTTTTTCGTACTCGTAGTTACCTTTATCATTCTGCTTCGTTTTAATCTGCACAAGGCCTTCGAGAAGATAGAACGACTGCCAGTCTTCGGTGAAAGTATATTCTTTTTCGTAGTCTTTGATGTTGCCTTTGTTGGAATTCCAGTCGCTTTCGAGATCTTTTCTGAAACGAGCGTGAATTTTCGCGATGTCCGCTTCGATTTCGGATTTTTCTACCACGGTGTCTTTATCGTCCGTCGCCCACGAAAGCACTTTATTGATACGAGTCTGCGCCGCCGCGATAAATCTCGAATCGGAAGTCGCTTCGGAATCGTCGGTGATTAAAGGATCGTTCGCGCGGTACGCTTTCAGACCGCGGATATTCGTGGAATAAATCGTGGACGAGCCGCTGTACATAGGATCGAGATATACGTACAGATTGAAAAGCACGTCGTCGATCGTAAGATCTACGCCGTCGCTGAATTTTATGCCCTTTTTAATCACAAATTCATACGTGGTGTGATCTACGTCGTTCGTGGTGACGTTGTTGCCAGCGTCGTAAGAAGTGATTTTATAATCGAGCGCAACCGTAGGCTCGTTCTCGCCGCAGGTGACGTTTCCGTCGTTGTCCGCGGAAATCAGGCTGATCTGCGTCATGCCTACCACCTGACCATCGGATACCGTGGTGGAGAAGAAAGGACTGAACGTGCCGTCCAGCGTGCTGATGGCAACGTTTAAAGGTCTTGATTCGGGATCGTTCTGATAATTTTTCTTCTTGTTGCAAGAAGCTGCCGAAACAGCTAATCCTGCGGCAAGAAAAATCGCCCCCGCTTTCTTTAAATAATTATTCATTGCTGATACCTCCGTGTGTGAGTTTTTTATGATTTATAGATCTGATTGCCGTCGCAGATGATGCCTGGCTGCTCTTCCGCCGAAGCGTAAATCGGACATTCCGTTGTTTCCGCGGGCAATTTGCCGTTGAAAAGATAACTGCCGTCGCCGTTGAAACGCATTGTAAGCAAGCCGCCGATAATGTTCACGTTCGTTATCTTTGCGCCGCTCTCGATTTCATGAGAGAACAGATACGCGCGGATCGAAGCGTTTGTTCTGTTAGCAAGCGTCATGGAAACGTTTTCGAGTGTGAGATCTGATATTTTTGCCGTCGCCGACAATTTACCGAATAGCGAGAAACTGCCGCTTATATTATTCTGACTGATCTTCAGATTGCTGATCTTATAACCGTTGCCGCGAATTTCGCCCGCAAATTCGTGATTTTCGGGCAAACCGATTGCCTGGGAAAGCGTACAATCAATATCGTTTCTGAAATAATAGTTTTCCGCGTCAGCACTTCCGCCGCTGTTCTTTTGCAGCATCGAAATCAAATCGTTTACGGTGGAAATGAAATTCCACTCGCCCGTGATGAATTTCGCGTAAATTTGCACGTTTTTGCCGCTGTCGTTGCGGGATAACGGCCATTCTACCGTTTGCGTACACGCTTCGTCCGCGTAAAACTCGTAGAAAGTGAAGCCTGCCGGATTTTTGTTTTTCTTTTCCGTGATCACATTCAAGCTCGGCTTTTTCACCATGCCCTGCGTGTCGAAATCGTATTTCGTGATCTGATCGCCCGCGCGGTACGTTTTTTCTTCGCCGTTTTCCGGCTTATACGTGATTTTTCCTTCCGGCGCGTCGGCGTCAAGCGCGAGAAATACCTGTACGATCTGATTGCGAATCCAATAGGCGTACACGTCCCACTCGTCGCCGTCTTTCAGCGCCGCCGAAAAATCCACGGGGTCGCCGAGCTTTACGATTCCTTTTTCTTCGTCCTCGTAAATCACGTTGCCGTTTTCGTCTTTCGCCGCCGTGCGCCAGCCGCCGATCGTGTACCCCTCGCGCGTAAGCGTGATGTTTCGTTCGGGCAGTTTCGTTGTTCCTATGTTGATCGCCGTCTGCCCGTTCTGATAATACAGGCTCACCGATTCCTTCTCGCCTTCGAAATATCCGCCGTTTGCGTGATATGTGACGGAAGCCACGAGATTGTACTGTTTTTTCACGTCGTCCAGCGACGGTTCGAAGCTGCACGCGGCAAATAAGCACAACCCGAATACCACCGCCAGAACGAGCAGTACGAATTTTTTACATTTAGCCGTCATTCTCAGTTTCATCTCTCCGTTTATTTTTTTTCTTCAGCAAAATCACCGTTGCCGCCGCCGCGCCTCCGCAAACGATCACCCCGCCGGCAATGCTCAGGCCGATAATCAGCCCGCGATGCTTCTTCGGCGTTTTTTCGGGCGTATCTTCGCCGCCCGTCGTTCCCGCCGGGTTTACCGTTACGCCTACGTAGATCGTATGCTCGATACCGGAATCGTCTGTGTAGATAATATCCACCGACTTATGATACTGCGTAAGCTCGTCGGTGGTGACAAGGCGCAATTTGCTCTGAGGAATTAATTCTTCGGAATAATCGTCGTATACGGCGTAAACCACAAGTCCTGCCATATCGAACGTTTCGCCTTCGTTGTACACCGATTTATAATTGCCTTCGTAGCGGCAAAGGCTGAACGATACCTTGATCCCGTAAGCTTTCTTCACGGGGCGCAGCGCGCTTTCCGTAGCCGCAAGCTTTTCTGCTTTTTCGGCGGGAATAAACGCAAGCTGAGCGGGATCGGTGGTGTTCGAATAGATACGCCGCGCTTCCTTTACTTGCTCGGAAAATGCGTTTACCGCGGCGGCATACGTTGCCGTATCGCCTGCGCTCGCTTTCGCCGCCCATTCCGCGATTTCGCTATCCGGTACGAAGCCGTCAACCAATTCAAGGAATTTTCTCGTGTCGTCGTTGATTAAAACGCCCGTAGTGTTCTTCGTGCCGAAATATCTCGAATACACGAAATTATCGTAGCCGACGCCGTTCGTGGGATAATTCAGCGTGAGATCGCTCTTTTCGCCTACCATATCAATATAATTTACGAACAACGTATTGAAATTCGCGTAGTAGTAGCTGTTGATCGCCGGATCAGACATGGGATTTTCGGAATTGACGTGATTTTGCAAAATCTGTTCCACATCCGAACGATACTCGGTTTCAAGCGCCGGGGCATTGATGCTTTCGAACGTATATTCGATAATGCCGCTTTGATAGAAGCACGATTTACCGATCGTTTTCAGGCTGTACGGCAACACGATTTTCTTGAAATTGCTATCCTTTTTGCCCGCGAACGCATACGCTTCGATCCGCATCGTGCGGTCGATCACGCGGTATTCTTCCGCACCAAGCACTTTCGCCGCGGGATATGCCGCAAGCTCGTAGTTTCCGTCTTCGGCGTTTTTATAGAGAACGCCGTCCTGCGCGAAGTATACGGAATTTCCGGAAGTTTCGAACGCGGTGAGATTTTTCGCATACGCGAACGCCGCATAGCCGAGTTTTTTCAGCGAAGCGGGCAGAACAATCTTCTGCGCGCCCGTGCCTTCGAACGCCGAAATACCGATTTCCTGCGCTTTGGGAACGGATACCGAGCTGCTGCCCGCGCTTCCGTTATCCACGGCAAACGCGCCTTCGCCGATCGAAATCGCTTCGTTCAGCTCGAGCGTGCGCAACGCGCCGCAATTATAGAAAGCCATCGCGCCGATCGTTTCCACGTGGGAAAGATCGATTTCATTGAGCGACGAGCAGCCGTAGAACGCGGCGTTGCCGATCGATTTCACGCTTTCGCCGAGCGTGACTTTTTTCAGCGCGCTATTACGAGCGCCATAGTAGCCTACGCGGGTATCGAACGCGGAAGCGCCGATTTCCGACGTTTTACCGCCGATTGTAACTTCTTCCAATTCGGAACAATCAACGAACGTGGAAGTACCCGTGGTTTCCGCTTCCGCGCCGAATTTCGCGCTCTTCAAAGCCGCATTGCTTACGAATACGCCTATTCCCATTCGTTTGACGGCGGGAATTTCGATATTCTTCAACGCGACGCAGTTGCGGAACGCATAATTGCCGATTTCTTCCACGCTTGCGGGAATGGTTGCGGACGCAAGCCATTCGCAAAGCTGGAAAGCATACGAGCCGATTGATTTCACGCTTTCGCCAAGCTCGATGTTTTTAAGAAGCGTTTCGGAAAACGCGTAAGAGCCGATCGACGTTACCGACGATGGCAACTGAATTGCCAGAAGTCGGCTGCCGTAGAAGGTTTCGTCTTCGATCGCCGCAATCTGCGAGCCTTCCGCAAACGAGATTGCGGAAAGCTTCGAGTTTCTGAACGCGCCCTTGCCGATTCTCTTCACCGAAGCGGGAATCGTGATCGAGCCGACGTTACCGCTCTCGAACGCATAATCGTAAATTTCTTCCACGCCGGCGGGAATCGTAACCGAATTCACGCTGCCGTCAAGCACGGCGTAGAGAATTTTTCCGTCTGCGCTGTACAGAACGCCGCCGTCGTTTTTAAACTGCGAGCTTGCCGCAAATTTTACCGTGCGGCCGTTGAACAGATTGCCCGCGAGTTTCACGTCTTTCAGAGAGAAAGAAGCCGGCAACGTGATCGTATCGAGTTTTGTGCAGCCGGCGAAGATATTTTCGCCGATTTCCGTAAGTCCTTCGGGCAACGTGATTTCGGAAATTGACGTATTCGCAAACGCGCGGTCGCCGATTTTACGCACTCTTGCGACGATCGTGATTTCGGATAAGCCGCTGTTTAAGAACGCTTCCGAGCCGATCACATAATCGTCGCCGTTGCCGTCGATCGTTACTTTCGTAAGCGCAGAGCAATTTTCGAACGAGTTGTCGCCGATCGAAGAATTTTTCAGCACGATTGATTTAAGCGACGTGCAGTTTCTGAACATACCCTTGCCGATCGCGGAGTATTTATCCGTTTGTACGGCGGCGAGCGCAACGCAGTCTTTAAATACGTCCTGCCCCGCCACGTGCATACCGCTAAGGTCGATTCCGGTAAGAGATACGCAGCCTTCGAACGCGCCGTCGAACGCCGTGCCGATCGCCTGCATATTGATAATTTCTTTCAGGCTTGTGCAGCCGTAGAACGCGCGCCTGCCGAGCGTGATCACTTTCACGTTGGAAAGATCGATCGTTTCAAGCGAAGTGCAGCCGATAAACGCTTCGGTGTACACAAGGTTGAGATCGGAATCGGCGATTTCCTGCTTTTCTTTGCTCACCGCATAGATGCGTTTGAGCGCGGTGCAGTTGTTGAACGCGCGCTGATTGATGTTCACCACCGTTTTGGGAAGAATGACTTCTTCCATCGTGGAATTATCTTCAAACGCGTCTTCGCCGATATACATAATGTTTTTATCGGTGGGGATTTCTACCGTTTTGTCCTTGCCACGATAGTGCGTGAGCGTATAATTCGATACGACGAACGGATCGAGAACGCGCACCGTGACGGTGGCGGAATACGCCGTGGGATTGCCGCTTTCGTCGAGCAGCGTGGCGATCACGCTGGAAGTGCCTTTCTTTTTGAAATTCAGCTTACCGTTCTGATCCACTTCGCACACGGCGGTGTTGCCCGCTTCCCATCTGAGACGGATATTTTCTTCCGGATAGTACCACGGATCTGTCTGCACCGTGAGAGTGATGTCCTGATCGGGATATACTTCCACGTAGCCGGAAGCCGTAACGAGATTATCGTCTTTATTGCGGATCGTACCGAACGAAAGCGAAGGCACGCTCAGGCGAGCCTTTTCGCCGCTGACGGTTACGTCGATCGTTCTGTATACCTTCCCGTTGGATACGGTGATTTTCGTGCTGCCTTCGCTTAAGCCCACGATTTCGCCGTTTTTCACGTCGGCAACGTTTCTGTTTGCCGAAGACCACGAGAAGTTGGAATAATTCGCGCCGCCTTCGTAGCTGAGCAACGCCTTATGCGTTTCGTAAATTTTCAAAGACAGCGAATTTTCGCCGGGCGCAAGCTCGAACGAATCGGGAACGTTCTTCGAATTGTTCGCCGAAAGATTGAGCGCGTACACGCTGTGATTGAGCGCGTAGTCGTCGAGCTGAACGTACAGCTGGTCTTTATATTTCGCGTAGATGTCCGTGATGTCGATCGAAACGGTGTTCGTGCCGTTCTTCACGCTGTTGTAAATCGGCTGAACGTAGTCGTTTACCTGTTTCAGTTCGCCGTCCGCATAATAGCAAAGCAGTGCGGATTGCGCGTAGTGATTATCGTACACGTCGAGATCGAGATAAATCTGCTGCTTATCTTTATTGCCGTCTTTATAATCGTAGTATCTCACGCGAACGTCCTGCAATACGGGTGCTTCGTAGTCCGCCGTGAACGTGAACGAGTACGAAGCCGTGTTCGTATTTTCGCTTCCGATCGCGCTGTCCGATTCGAAATAGAAATCCATGGCGTATCTGCCGTTGGAAACAAGTCCGTATTCGAGCGGATTCAATTCGAATTTCACAAACGCGGGTCTGCCCGATCCGCCGCCGCCCGTATACGCTTTTCCGATACGGTACGCCGTGTTTTTATAGATAATTTCGCCCGTATCAACGTTTCTCAGCGTGTATTTCACGGTGCGCGCGCCGCGAAGCAACCCTACGTACAAGCCGCGGAATTGCCATGCGGTGAGATAGTTGTTGCCGTTGCCTTCGCCGTAGTAATCGTTGAAGCACGAAATCGCGTTGTGTTCTTCTACTGTGTACACTCTGTCGGCATTTTCGTCCTGCAGATACGCGAACGTACCCATAGGCATCGAATACTGCTCGTTATAATACATCGTGTACGGCTGCGTTGCCCACACGCTGGCTTTGAGTTTGTTCGCGTCGTCCACCGAAGCGTCCGCCAAAGACGCGTCGATTTCATAGGCGTTATAATCGAGCATCGGGGCGGCTGCCCAATCGCCGTAGAAGCCCATGAAAGGCAGCGTAAGATCGCATTGTTCGCCTTCGCCGAGCAGCGAAATGAAGCCTTCCACGTACATGCCGTTTACGAAATTGTCGTCGATATACTTCTTTTCTTCGGCGGAAAGCGTGAGCTTCACTTTGATTTCCGCCGTTCCGCCCGCCGGAATCGCGAGCTTATCGCCCGATTTCGTCGCGTTCCCGCTCAGCACGTTCCATTCGGGAGAGCCGCCGAGAAGGTGCGCTTGTTCCGCCACGGAAAATTCGTCGCGCGTTTCCGTCATGAACGTGGATTTGAACGTAAATTCGAGTGCCGACGAGCCGAAATTGCTTACGTTGAACGTAAATTCGTACACGCCGCTCTTATCGGGATCGTCGCCGAGATTTACGTTGGGGCGAAGATCGATTGTCGTATCGTTTGTAGAAAGATACGCGTTCGATTTCACCGCGTTTTCGAGACTGCCAAGTCCTGCGCCCTGCTTGCGCGGCGAATACGGCAAGCCGTCGCGATCGTATACGATCGTCGCCGTACTCATAATCAGCTGATTTACACGCTGCGTGAGCGCGTTGGTATCGGCGATATACGCGGGGTCTTTCGTTTTAAGATAACTTCTGATAATGGAAACGACGCCCGCCATGTTCGGCGAAGCCATCGAAGTGCCGGACATCTCGCCGTAACCGCCGGGGACTGCCGACGTGATTTCGCCGCCGTGCGCCGTGATTTCCGGTTTCAGGCGAAGATCGGGCGTAACGCCCCAGGACGAGAAATCGCTCATGAACGGACCGGCAAGCAGCGATTTATCGATTTTCAGCGTGCCGATTCTGCCGGTAGCCGTCTGCACAAGCCGTTCGCCCGCGGTTTTCGAAACGGATGCGGAAGGAATGGGATCTTCCGCGTCGCCGAGCGACATTCTGATCGTGCCGGCTACGTTGTTGTAAACGATGATTGCCGCCGCGCCCATGCTCTTCGCAGTGTCCACCTTGTCTTTAAACGAAGTGTCGCCGCGCTTTACAAGCGCAATACGTTTGTTGCCGTTTGCATCCGTGGCTTTGAAAAGATTTCTTACCGAAGCATAGTCGGTTACGCGGCCTACGCCCGGCACTACCACGTATTCGAACGTTTCGCTCTGCTTATCGCCAAGCATGAGTTTTGCGAAATCGAAGTATTTATTGTTCTGATCGCTGGATTCTTCATAGTACACCGAAAATGCTTCCGAATTTTCATTCGCAAGCATGTAGGGCGAACGCTGTCCGCTGATACTCGCCACGGAAAGCGCGGCGGGATACACGGAAGGCGAACCCACCGTGCCGGAATCGGGGTTGGATGCGAGATTCGTGCCGAAATTGCCGCCGTAACCTGCGCTGTAATCATTGCTGCCCGCGCACACGAGAGAAATACCCGCGTTTCTTACGCTCGAATACACTCGTTCGAGCAGCATGCCTTCTTCGTCGGCTTCGTCCGATACCGTGGAAAAACCGCAGGACGTACCGAGAGACATATTGATCACGTCTACGCCGAGCATCACGCAGTCTTCGAGCGCGGCAAGAATATCTTCCGTATCCGCGCCGCCTACGTCGGCGTCGTCGATATTGTCGGAAAATACTTTACAGATCACAAGCTGCGCTTCGGGCGCAACGCCCACGAACGGCTCGTTGATCTTGTTGCCGTCTTTATCCGTGTATCCGTCGGGACTGTACCCCGCCACGATGCCCGCCACGTGCGTGCCGTGGTTGGAATAGGAAGGATATACGTCGGCGTCGTTATCGGCATAGTCGTAGGCGAAAGGTACTTTTCTGGAAATATACAGATCTTTCGCCGCGAGTTTTTCGCCCTGCGTTGCCGCTCTCTGCTCGGCGATCAGATCTTTTTCGGAAAGTTTATCCGCTACGTAAGTTTCGTCGAAACGGGCGTTATTCATCGGATATTTATCCGCATAGATCTGAAACGCTTTATGCGTGTAGTCAAGGCCCGTATCAATGATCGCCACAACCGAGTTATCGCTGGTGATGCCCGACATTCCGAGTACGGAAGAAGAATCGTATACGCCCGTGGGATATACGCTGGTGTTATTGATCGTGGCGTGGACTTCGCCGCTTGCCGTAGCTTCGTAAGAATACGTTTCGCTCACGGTTTCGGGAGCGGCGTACGTTTCGGATACGTACACGCCCGAAACGCCGCTCATCGCTTTAATGTCGGCTACGTATTTTGTATTGACTTTGATCGCCACGGCGTTTTCCACCGCCGAATAGCGATTTTCGAGCGAATAGGAAATGCCGCTTTTCGAAAGTTTTTTCAGAAAGGCGTCCTGCGATTTTTTCAAAGCTTTCTGCGCGCGCTTACCTTCTTTCGACGAAGCGTAAGAAGAAACGTCCGCGCCGTTCGCCTGCTTTACGAGCGTATCGCCTTCGAGACTGACGATCACCGTGCGCGTTTCGTAAGTTTTGCCGCCCGCGAGAACGGAAGAATTCAAATTTTTCACGGCTATATCCGTGAGATCCATCTCGCCCGTGACGTCGGAAAACAACGCGCCGTTATCGCCCGACGCTTTGAAATTGCGATCGCCGATCGCAAGCGACGTTGAAAACGCTGCGATCAGGGCAAGAGAGAATATTCTCTTTAAAGTACTTTTCAAGCTGTACCTCCTTTGAACGGCAAAACCGGTCAAAACAATCTTTTGAATATTTGCATACGCCCGCGCGCTTTCCGGCGCGACGGAGAAGAACGTGATTCTGCGCCGCCGTCTTTCTTTTCTTTCCTTTCAGGAAAAGCACGGTATACTGCGCCAAATTAAATTCTTACAGCGTTGTATTATATCACAAAGCAACAAGATTGTCAAACGAAAATAAGTGCAGTTATCTATTCTTTCAATAGATTTCACTATAATATCAAATTCAAAAAACCGATTGATCCAAACGATTTTTTGCGTAGTTTTAAACGCCGTTTATGCGTTTTTTATGAGAAAATTCCGTTTTTTAAACAAACGCGCCCGTACCCCGAAATCGCGAAATCATTCGCTTTTTGCGGGAATATCATTCAAAATACAAATCGAACGCCGCAATTTCAAAGTTTTCCCGACTAAATTTTGTGCAAAAAAATAAATTTTTATTTTCGTTTTGCGGGCGCGATTTGCGCCGGAAAAAGGCAAGCCGCGGCTTTTTGACCGCGGCAGAATTTAATTGCAGCTTTTGATCATCAGGCGAATGATTTCTTCGTCGGTTTCGCGCATGCCGACGCGCGCGATGTCGCCCACGTTTCGGATCGTGGTTTCCACGTTTCTTTCCAGTATGCCGTCGCCGCCCATGAATTTTTTGCCGCGCCGGCTCATCTCCATGCCGAGCAAACCCGCGTCCACCGCCGAAGCGATTTTCGCTGCGCAACTCGATTTCGCGCCGTCGCAGATGATGCCAGAATCAATGGCGAGCGCGTTGGAAAGCGTTTCGGAAATTTCTTTCGCGCCGCCGCCGCAGAGATAGCACACCCCCGCGCCCGCGCCGCACCCCGCGCTCACCGCGCCGCAATAGGCGGAAAGCCTGCCGATGCCCGTTTTCAGATGCACGGTGATCAGATCGGACAACGCGACGGCGCGCAGCGTTTTTTCCCTTGACGCGCCCAGCTCTTTTGCGTACACCGCCACGGGAAGCGACGCCGCCATGCCCTGATTGCCGCTGCCCGAAACGATCACCACGGGCAAGCCGCAGCCGTTCATGCGCGCGTCCGATCCCGCCGCCGCCGTGGCTCTCGCAAGATTATGCACGCCGCTGCCGAACGAGCTTAACAGCACCCTGCCCACGCACGCGCCGTATTCGTTTTTTAAACCTTCTTCCGCGATTTTCGTGTTATAGTCGATCTGCCTGCCCACGAGCGGCTCTAAACGCGATACGCCCGCCGCCTGCGCAAATTCGTAGATACTTTCCACCGTTAAAAAACTGCGGTCGGAAAACGTTTCTTCGCCCGTTTCGCGCCCGTTTTCGCCGACGTCCCGCACGCTTTTACCGTTTTTCTCGATTGCCACCACATTGGTGTGCCTCCCTTCGATCCGCACAAAGGATTCGTTTTCGCCGCAAAACAGCCGCACGCCGATATCGAACACGCAACCCGAGCGCGACTGCGCGACGGTGAAACGGCACTCGTTTAAGCAGCGTTCGATTTTTTTCACGTCGTCCGCCGTGATTTCCGAAAGCACTTCGAGTTTGCGCGCCGCGTTGCCTGCGGCAATCCCTGCGGCGACGGCCGCCGCCACGCCGCGCAGTCCGCCCGTATTCGGCACTACCACGCTTTTTACGTTTTTTAAAATGTTGCCGCTGACGGAAATTTCCGCCCCTTCGGGGTACGCGCCGAGCGCGTCGCGGGCAAGCGCGGCCGCATACGCTACGGCGATCGGCTCGGTGCAACCCATTGCGGGAAGCAATTCTTCTTCGAGTACGGCGTAAAATTTACGATATTTTTGTTGTGAAATCGGGTTTTGCGCTTGATTTTCTGTAAATTGCACATTCATTATGGTAGAAACCTCTCGGATATAATCGGTGAAAGCCGCTGAAAAGTTCAGAGAATACGTATATTTTACCACGAGTTAACGATTTTGTCAACGGGAAGCGGCGCGCTGCGGCGTTTTTTCGTACGCGCGACTATATATTTATAAAAATTACTTGACGGCAACGCTTTTTTGTATTATAATATAAAAGATTTTCAAGCGATTTTTACGCTTGTTTCGGAGGTAGGTATGACGGAAAAACATCAAATTACGCTTCGGCGCGTTACGGGAATCGTTTTAAGCGTTCTCACCGTGATCGCGGGCGTTCTGCTGATCGTGCAATCGCAGCGCATTTACCGATCGGCGGAAATCACCCCCTATTCTTACGAAAAGGCGAAAAACGCGCTTTCCGAAATCGCCGCGTTTCTCTTTTTGTGGATTGCGGCGGTGGTTGCCGGATGGGTGATTTTCGAAATCTTCCCTGCGCCGACCGAAAAACCGCGCGCGCGGTTCGATCGTTCGGAAATATTGAAGCGGCTGCAAAAACGCGTTCCCGAAAATCTTGCGCATGGCAGCGAAGTTTTACGGAAAGCGAAGCGCGCCGAAAAAATCGTGTGGGGCGTGTGCGTCGGTTGCTGCGCGATCTGCGCCGCGCTCGTAGCGCTTGTGGTGTGGAATAAAAAATATTACACCCCCGTAGGCGACGGATTTAACCCCACGCGCGATATGATCGGAATGCTTCCCCGTATTCTGCCGTGGATCGTGATTGCGTTCGCCGCGGCGGCGTTCGCCACGATATTCACCGAGCGGTTCGCGGAAAAAGAAACGACGGAGATCAAAAAACTGCTTGCGGAAAATCGCGGCGTTTCCGGCGCGGCGGGCGTTTCAGGCGCATCGAACGCTTCGGCGGATAAATCGGAAAAGGACAAGCGTACGCTTTACATTGTGCGCGGCGTGCTGCTCGCGTGCGGCATAGCGTTTATGATCATCGGCGCGAACAACGGCGGCGCGAAAGAAATGCTGGAAAAAGCCATCAATATCTGCACGGAATGTATCGGCTTGGGTTGATTACGATATAAAGCGATTACGGGAAAACATTATGAAATCTACTGAAAAAACGAATTTTTTCGCTAAAATTAAAAAAGCCTTCGCGGCGACGGGTCGGGGGGTGAAAACCGCCGCGGTGAAAACGGGGCGGTGGATTAAAAACCATCTGCCTTCGAAGCGCAGAATCATTCAGCTGTATTCCGCGCTGCTTTTCAACGCCAACCTGAAAGGCTTTACTTCGGGGAAAATCTACACGGGAAACAGCAAATACCTTTGCGCGCCCGGTCTTAACTGCTATTCCTGCCCCGGCGCGATCGGGGCGTGTCCGCTCGGATCGCTGCAAAATGCGCTCGCTTCTTCAAAAACGCGTACCCCCGCGTATATTTTCGGCATCATTATTCTTTTCGGACTGCTGCTCGGCAGAACGATCTGCGGCTTTCTCTGCCCCATCGGGTTAGGACAAGAGCTTCTGTATAAAATCAAGACGCCGAAAGTGAAGAAAAGCAAAGTAACGCGCGTATTTTCGTATTTCAAATACGTGCTTCTGGTAGTTCTCGTGATTTCCATCCCTGTGATGTATCAGACGGGCGTTCCGGCGTTTTGCAAGTACATTTGCCCTTCCGGCACGCTGCTCGGCGGCATCGGACTGATTTCCAACGAAAAAAACGCCGACATGTACGGCATGCTCGGCGGACTTTTCACCTGGAAATTTCTGCTGCTGATCGCGTTTATCGTGCTGAGCGTATTTATTTTCCGGTTTTTCTGTCGGTTTTTCTGCCCCCTGGGCGCGATTTACGGGTTTTTCTGCCGCGTGGCGATGCTCGGCGTGAAGCTCGATAAAACCAAATGCACCGACTGCGGTTTATGCAAAGCCGTGTGCAAGATGGATATCCGGCATGTGGGCGATCACGAATGTATTCATTGCGGCGCGTGCATGAAGGTCTGCCCCGCGAAGGCGATTTCATGGAAAGGTTCGAAAATTTTCGTGCGCGAGAACGTGACGGAAGAAAACGCCGCCGCGATTGCCGCGCCCGTTCCCGCCGAGCGCGTGGATCTGCGGGGCATGGCGCAAAACGCTTCTAAAAACGTTTCGCAAAACGCCGTACAGCCGGCTGTAAAGCCGAACGACATTACGGGGAACAAGGAGGATTGAGTATGCAAAAGCGAATGAAGGCTTCTTTCTGGGCGGAAGTGACGGCCTGGGCGTTGGCGGCAATCTTGCTGATCGGAACGCTTGTGTATTTCAACGCCTGCAAGAAAGAACAGGAAATTTCCGTGTACGGCACGGGCGACGCGTGTCCGCAATTCGACGCCGTTTTGTATCGCACGAAAGCCGATCCCGAAGGCGGCGTGTTTACGCCGAAAAGCGCGAAAGGCAAGGTGATGATCCTGAATTTCTGGTACACCACCTGCGGTCCGTGCCTGAAAGAATTGCCCGACTTCAACGCGGTACAGAGCGAATACGGCGAGAAAGTGAAAATCGTGGCGCTGCACTCTTATTCGGCGGATACCGACGTGGATAAGCAGGCGTTTCTCGAAGATAAATTCCCCGATTACGTGATTTCTTTCGCGCAGGACACCGAAAGCTTTCACCTGTACGACAGTCTCGGCGGGGCGGGGTCGTACCCCATGACGGGGATCGCCGACGGCGACGGCATTATCCGCTTTATCAAGCAGGGCAGCATCACCCTTACGGAATTGCAGACGGAAATCGAAAAACTGATTTGAATTACGATTTTCGTTTTACATTTCCGACGGATTTATCGGCAATATCCGGATTTATCGGAAATATCAGGCTAAGAAAATGTATAGAAAAAGCAGGCAGCCGAACGGTTGCCTGCTTTTGGTTTTAATGAAATTTATGCGGCTTTATCCAACTTCACTTCGATAATGTCGCCGTAAGTTGCGGGAGTTTTATATTTCGTATTATCGAAAGTATACCCATCGGGTACATTCTGCAAATGAATTTCGTAAATAGCTTCGGGGTACGCCGCGCCTTTATATTCAAGCACAGCCACGCCGTCCGCACCCGTTGCGATAGGTTGCATGCAATCCTCGCCTTTGCAGATCTGCACTCTTACGCCCGCAACGGGTTTGCCGTCCGGATCAACCACTTTCACTTTATAAGCTTTGATCTGCGAATAATCGACCTGTTCGTTTGCGGCGGGATCGTCGTTCTTTCGCGAACAGGAAGCCATGGTAGCCGCGCCGCCGCAAAGCAACGCCGCCGTAAGTATCGTTGCAAGAATTTTCGTTATTTTTTTCATGTTAGTTCACCTCTTTTTTATCTTGTTTTTTCCCGGAAAGACGGATGTCGCCTTTCCGGAAAAACAAATTTATTATGCCTTCTGCGGCGAATATTCGCCGATGTGTGAGTAGTAATACGCCACGCCGAACCAAGAATCTTTTGAATCGTGTTCTATATGGGCAAGAGCCTTCGAAACAATCTCTACAAGTTCTTTACTTGCTTTAATCATACCTGCCCGCTCGCCCTCCGTTTCAGTCTGAGCCGCATAAGCGAGAATATCGTCACTATAATCTTTATCGCCAAAACTCGTAAGATCGAAGAATTTCCGCCCCGTTTTATCAACAACGACAGTCACTTTTTGATTACCGTTCATATAGTAACCGCGAGCCATGTCTTCGAGCGTATAACTTCCGAACAAATTCGTGCTGTTACGCAAATCTACCCAGAAATAGGAATGTTCTCCGCTATCCAGAATATTGCCCGAAAGTACCTGATGATAATATCCGTCGGTGCCAAGTTCCGCATGAACGCCGTGATTGCGGGAAATATCAATATTCAAAGAGCCGTCCGGATTATACGAATAGAAATACGAGCCATCGGATGCGTAGGTAAACTCATCGTAAGAAGTATTGAGATATTCGATATAAAAATCAAATTCGCCGAAATCCTGCGGCAAACTGAATGCCGTTGAGATATAATAGCTATTACCTTCCCTGAATGTGACGTACACGTTATAATTGCCCATCGCGTCATCGCCTCTGTTAGCGCCGCTGCCCGAGATATCTATATAGCCGCCCGTCTGAGAAAGCATAGTAGACGAAATATCGGAATAAACTCTATACGCACCCGTCTTCGTGCAGTCAAATTTATACACTTTTCCGCGAGGAATAAGCGACTGATCAATGACTACGTGGTTGGGTTTTGTTTTCTTGCCGTCATCCAGCGAAGCCTCGATCGCCGCACTATTACAAAGTCCGAGTAACGGGTTTTCTATCGATTTACCTGCGCCGTAGTGATCGAAGTATGAACAAAATTCAAGCCATGTATCTTTCGTATAATATTTGCTGAGCGTTCCATTCCCGTCGAAATTCTTCGTCGTATAGAAGTTCTGCGCCACCTGATTCAACAGGCTCTTCAACGTTTCGTCTACAAGCGTATATCCCTGAACGGCACTCGCGTCCGCAAGCCAGACATACCCTTTACCGTCTTCCACATAGCTTGCACTATCTCTTGTGCCACCCACAAAATACGCCTCGACTTGTTCGAGTCCGGCACGCTTGAAATACCCTGCCGAAATCAAAGCCGCCACGGAAGCGTTGGTGTAATGCGTTCCGCCCGTCAGATTTGCAAGAAGATACGGACCCGTTTTGCTTCCTACGTGATAATAGCCGTCGTCACCGAGTGCGACTTCCACGTGTTTCTTCCAGTAAGATATGCTGCCTGTCTGCTGCGCGGGTTGCTCAAAATCGGAAGAAGCGTCACGAAGGATATTTACGGAAGCATTCTTCTCTTTGATTTCCGCTTCCGTTACCACGCGAAGATCGCGGATTGCCACAACTTCCTGTCCTTTCAGATTGGAATCGCTATGATCTTTTACGTACGAAAGACGCAGCGTATAATCGCCTGCCACAAGCGGCGTATACACGTACTTCGTTACCCAGTTTTTCGAAACCCGGGTGAGCGCATCGAGTTGCGTTTCGCCTACGGTGCCGTCGCCTTCGCCAACGTACACGTACAAATAGTCTGCGCCGTCGATATCTTCGGTATTCAGCCGATAATCAAATGCAAGAAACTGCCCCGGCTGCATACTGAATTTTGCGCGAATCGTTGCCGTTGTATTGTGATGTCCCAAATTACCGGGAACAATACTTTCGTTGTCCGAACCGATGATCCACGGCCACGTTATCTCATTTGAAGGGCCTGTGTAGGTAGCCTCGAAATTCGCACTATTCACCGCATTCGAAATCGCTTCGGAAGAAGGCATTTCCACGTCCGGTTTGTCCGGCTCTACCACAGGCGCGTCATCCGCCCCCGTATACTTCTTTTGCACGTAGTCGGCGGCGGTGTATTTCGCAAATTCCGTGCGGAATACGCTTTCGGAAAGTCCGCCTTTGCCAATGTCGCTGATTCTGCCGTAACGATCGATAAACACGTTGACGGGAATAGATCCGCCGGAATATCTCGAAAATCTCGAATACAACCCCACCGAATCGGGCGCCATGCCGAACGTAAGTCCGCGTTCTTCCGCATTTGGATCGTTTTCATCGTCTTTGAATTTATATGCGTCTTTGTATTTCTTTACGGCATTGATGTCGTCGTCGGTGGAAAGCGCGATAATCGCCACGTCTTCTTTATACTCGTCGTACACGCGTTCCATATCGTCGAATTCGCCGCGGCAAGGTCCGCACCACGACGCCCAGAAATTGATCAGCACCAATTTCTTCGTTTTCAACGCTTCCGAAAGCGTAAACGAGTCGCCGTCCGACGTGATCACCGTGAAATCGTACATAATGTCTTCCATCGCGTACAACTTGCTGCTCGGAATCGAAGAAGCCGGCATAACCGCCGATTTCAGAACGATCGTCTGATCCTTTTCGGCGGAAGTTTTCAATTCGCCCACCGGGGTGTAACCTTCGGGTACGCCCGCAAGCGTGATCGTATATTCTCTTCTCGCGGCTACGCGAAGCGAGACTTCGCCCGTTTTATTCGTTACGCCCGAAGAAATCGCGGTATCGCCGTCGTGCAGCACCACGGATATATTATCCATCAGCAAGCCGCCTTCCGATTTCACCGTGACGGAATAACTCAATTCGCCCGCTCCGGCTATGCTTAAATACACCGTTTTGCTTTCGTCCGAAGAGTTGAGTTCCACCCGCTGCGAATACTCGTAGCCTTCCGGCGGATTAACAATCTCGATCAAAAAGTCAAGCCCTTCGCCCGCGCGCAAAATCGCAACGCCGTCCGATCCCGTCTTCGCGCCGCAATATGCCTCGCTTTCGTCTGCAAGAAATAACTGCACTTCCACCCTGCCGAGCGGATCGCCGTCGGGCGTAAGCACGGTGACGCGGCGTTCTACTACCGAATCGCCCGCAGGGGGCGCAATGGTTTCTTCGCTGCCGTAAGTTTCGTTCTTTCTCTTGCAACCCGCGATTGCAAGGCACGAACACACCGTAAATATGAGTGAGAGTACTACAAGCAGAAAATATTTTGCTCTTCTTCTCATTTCGGATCTCCTTGTGTAAAGTCTGCATAACTATCTAAAAGATAGTTTGCGCATTTTTATGCAAATATTATAATACAAAACCCACTAAAACGCAAGTGTTTTAATGTGAAATTTTTATGGAATTTGCCCCTATGATTTGTTTTTTCGATTTCAACAATCAATTTATATCGTCATAATCGGAAAATCCTTTGCCGCGCACCGAAGTAACGCAGGATATATAGGCGAACGCGTCGGGATCGACTTCGTGAATTTTCTTATTAAACGCCGTGATCTGCCGCTTGTGAATCAGGCACACAAGCACCGTTTTCGGCTCGTTGGTGTACCCGCCGCGCGCTTCAAGCACCGTTGCGCCGCGCCCGAGCTTATTCACGATGGCGTCCTGCACTTCTTCGCCGTGCGTGGTGACGATTTCAAAGCGGATCGCGCTCTGGAAGCCGCTCAAAATCACGTCTGCCACTTTCGATACCACAAATTCGAGTATCAGCGACAAAATCACGGGGCGCAGACCGTCGTTGAAATCGAAAAACGACGCGCCGATGACCATGGCGTTGAGAAAAAAGATAATCCACGCCACGTTGATGGAATTATTTTTTTTCTGTATCAGCACGCTTAAAATGTCGGTGCCGCCGCTGCTGCCGCCCACCTTTAAGCAAAGCGCCATGCCCGTACCCATAATCACGCCGCCCGCGATCGCCGCTAACAAAACGTCGTCTTTAAAGCTCGGAATATTGATTAACCCGTGCGCGAACGAAAGGGATATGCCCGACTGCACGCCGATAAACAAAAACGTGTATACCGTGAAACGCCAGCCGAGAAAAATCGCCGAAAGCAAAAGCAGCGGCGCGTTTAAAATGATAATCCAGCCGCCGTCTGACAGCGGGGTGTGCCGTTCGAGCATGAGCGCAACGCCCCAGATGCCGCCCGATACGAAGCCGTTATCCGATACGAAGCACTCTACGCCGATGGAATACAGCAGCGCGCCGAGTACGATTGCACCCACTTTGACGAGTACCTTTTTCAGCGTTTGCAGGCGCTGCTTTTTTAATTCTTCGGGCGTGAGCGGCGGCTGAGATTGCGCTATTGTTTTTTGTTCTTGCTGTTGCGACATAAATTCGTCCTCTTTTCTCGTTTGTTGTATGATTGAGCGGCGTTTCGCTTAGAAACAACGCCACGAAGAATATTATAATACTTGTTGAGAAAAAAGTCTATAAAAAACGGGGAAAAAAGTGAAAAATTTTTTTGGGGCGGGAAATTACGGCGTTTGCACGGACGAGTTGAAGAATGTTATACACGGAAAATCGCGGCGAATAATCGCCGCGATTTAACAAGATGATTTGGTTGTGTGTGTAATGTTATTTTATGGCTTATGCCACGGAACTGAATTCCACTTTAAGGTAGCAATAATCTTCTGTCAGTTTCGTGGTTTGCAGATATATCTCCACCGACTCGCCTGCCGACAGTACAATTTCCGCTTCATCATTATACTCATCATCGATATAATAATAGAACGAACCTTGTTCGTAATCCACAAACGATAATTTGTAAATACCTGATTTATCAGCAGTAAGTATTACCGACTGACTTCCACTAAAATCAATCTTTACATAATTGTCGCCGACTTTCAAATTCTTGACAGGCTCGGGCTTTTCCTCTTCCTCTACTTCTTGCACAAGAATCGAATTCAGCGTCAACGAATTGAAACCAAATTCGAAGCACTCGCCTTTGGAAAGCTTCACTTGAAGCGAAATTACTTTTCCGCTTGCATCAGTTCCTTTTTCGATTTCTCCTGTATAAGCAGATGCACCGTTACTCGTGTACGAGTAAATTCCCGAATGGAACGTGCTGTCCGAAACTACGAATTTGTAAATACCGGCTTTCGGAGCTTCGAAATATACGCATACGCATCTTGCAGACGAGCTTCCTGAGCCTTTCGATACAATGCACGCCCCCAGTTCTACTTTACCGGGTTTGCTTGTCCTGCCTGCCGTAACGTTCTTGATTTTCTGAACGGAAGCAACTGCCGAAGTTTCGCTCTCAGAAGTTTCGCCGCTGATTACGATGAAGCCTTCCACTTCGATAGAGTACACGCCCGCAATCGATTTTACGCTTGCTTTACCGTCTGCGCCGACTACGCCTGAGCCGAATACTTTGTCTTCCGCGCCGATCAGTTTTACAACAACGCCTTCGCCCGGCTTATCTTCGCCCTCGAAGCTGATGCTGTAAATTACCGCATCGGAAACTTGCAACACGATTTCGGACTGATCGTTGCCGATTTCAAGCTTCGAGCCGAGGTAAATGTAAGAATCGGAAAGTCCTTCGATTTCGATATCGTAGTTACCGTCGAGGAATTTTTCAATCAATACCTTTCCGTCTGCGCCCGTATCACCCGACTTCACTACCGAGCCGCTTTGCATAAGTTTTACCTTAGCGCCCGAGATTACCTGATCGCCGCTCTTTACCACGAACGTTTTGCTGAGATATTCAACCAACGTTACTTTGTAAGGGGTTTCACCTTTATCGTAAATCGCGGAATCTGAGGGCAATTCGATACTGCTACTCTCATAAACGTACGATTCTTTATCGTAGCCGTCCAAAGAAACGTAATAATTGCCGGGAACAAATGAGATTTTTGCAATTCCTTTTTCATCGGTTACGCCCTGAACAACATTCGAGTCGTCATCCGTCAGCTTCACGGTAACGCCTTTCAAAGCCAAGGCTTTGCCGCCCGCATTGACGAGCTGAATCGAGTTTTCGACTTCTGCAAGCTGATAATAATCGATTTTCAGCTTATAAGACGAAGAAATCGTGCTCACCGCGATATTAACAACCGTGCCAGCGGGCAAAAGTTGCTCTTTAAATTTTTCATCGGGATATGAATAATAAGCCAAATCATCACCGATTGCAATCTCTATTCTGCCAATAAACGCTTCGTTTTCGAAGTCCAAAGAGAATCTGCCTTTCTGCGGTACTACATATTTGAAATATCTGTTGCCCGCGCCGTCGGAAATCTCAAAAGAAGACTTATCGGAAATATCAATCGCCGAGCTTTCGGAATAGCCTTCGTAAGCCGATTCGTCTTCGCCGAGCGAGAACAGTTTGAATTCATAGCCGTCGGCTTCGGGGATAGAAGAAATATCGATAATATACGATTGTCCTGCCACTACCTCGAATACGGTGTACTTGCCGCTGACATCAATCGAGCCATCGGGTTTGATAATCGAAGCATTGGCGTAACTGATTTGAGCACCGCCGCCATAGCCTTCGGCGACAACTTCCTTACGATAGAATACCACTTTTTCGGACTTCGCCGCCGTGAATCTGAAATACTTTTCACCGATTGCGGATTTGCCCTTATATGATTCTTCGCTTTCGGAAGATTTCACCTGAATTACTTCCGCAGAAGAAGAATCTTCGCCTGCCGCGTGCGCTAATTTGAACGCAATGTTACCGTCGCTTGATTTCACGCGATATATAATCTGAGTAGTGCTGTAAGAGAACGCACTTTCCGCAGGTTTGCCGCTTTCAAGTTTTTCAGGCACTTCGAAAGGTACATACGAATTAAAATACTTACCGGTGCTTTCGTCTTCGACCTGTTCCACATATCCTACGAGTTCTGCCGATACGTTGTCGCCGAAATGCAATACGGGGTGCTTGGGCAAAGAATCGGAATCGCTACTGCTCCCCACGCGGAAATATACCCATTCGTCTGCCGCCGCTTCGCGCTGAACCAAGCTGTTTACACTGATAGGTTCAGGGTTTTTCTCCGCTCCGATTTCAAGCGATTCGATTTCCACGTCGATATCGCACTCGTATACGCCCGCTTTGGAAACCTTTTCGCAATCAAGCTGGAATTTCAAAGATATCGCAGATTCGTCGGAACTCACCGAACGTTCGAACAAACCGACAGGATTGTTTTCACCCTCCGCAATCTGCACGTTTGCATCAAGCGATTTGATTTTAAACGAATACGCTCCTTTCGGCAAAGATGCCGAAATATCATCCGCTACCTGCACGCCGTCCTTCTCTCTTACGATAAACTTCAGGCGATACACCGCCGACGAAGACATACTGCCCGAGAAATCTCTCAAAATAACGATTTTTCTTGCGCCGCAACCGTCTTTGGTACATTCTTTGTAGCCGAAGCCGTCTACTTTCGATATCGAGCCAGACGAACCGACGGAAATCGACGGTTCTACAACCCGTACGATCTTATCGCCCCATACGTGACCGTGCTCCTGTTCGGGCAACGCTTCGGGTACGGGAATCGCTTCGGACGAGCCGTCGCTGTATTTCACTATGTAAGACTTTCTGTCTTCGGCAAGCGTGATAGATACGATACCGATTCCGATTTCACCCGGATCGCCCTTGTCGCCTTTCTCGCCCTTGATCGAAGCGAGCCAGTCTTCATACGATAAGGGTTCTTCGCCGCTTGCTTCTGCCGACGCCACGTATGACTGATAAACGCGGTAAATCTCGGAATCGTTAGAGCCCTTATCCTTCTTGCACGCGGAAAATCCCGCGCAAACGCACGTTGCCGCAAACGCAACAAGCAATGCCGATAATGCTTTTCTCTTCTTCATGATCTTTTCTCCTTTAATAGAAAGTATTCGAAAAATCGTTCAAATTGCTTTGAATAATCAGTATTTTATCACATAAATTTCGATTTGGCAAGTGTTTGATCCCTGGAAAATCAATTTTATCTATGCATTTTCTTAGGCGTTTTAATTCAAAAAATCGTTTATTCTGTTTTTTGTTATGATTTTTCCCCGGTTTCGTCCGCGTTTCCGCCTTCGGAATTTTCCGAAGGCGTTTCAGGCTCGGGGTGGTAAACGATCGTTTTCAGGGTATTGCCGCCGAAGCCGCCCGTGGGGTACACGAGAACAAGCCGATACGCTTCGTTGATCTCGAATTTAATCTTTGTAACCGCGCCGTCTACGTGTTCGGTGATCAGCTCGCCGATCTCGTCGTCGTAGTAAATCAGCAGTTTTTCCCAACGTTCTACGGTTTCCACGGTTGTTCCGTCGTCCTGTTCGGCTTTGCCGAGAACTTCGTATAAAACGCCGATTTTGCCGTTTTCGTCCGGCGTTTCGCTGAAAGTAATCCGCACGTTGCTCTTTGTGGGGCGAGTGATTCTGCCCGTGTATACGCCGCTTAAAATGCTTTCGCGCGTGGGCGCTTCGATCACCGTGATACGAATGTGCGCTTTCTTGTTCTGATTAAGCGCGCTACTCAATTCAATGATATAATTTCCAATTTTGTTTCCGAAAAACGTCGCCGTCAATTCGCCATCGGCTTTTACCACCTCGGCATCGGCACGGTTTGTAGTGATAACGTGCGCTGCGAAATCGGGATCGGCGTACATGGTTTCGCCTTTGGGAACAACCGCTTTAAACTCGAGTTTCTGCCCCACGTACACCGTAACGTTCTTAATCGTATAATCCGTAGAATTTCCGATAGTTTCCTTATTATCCACTTCCGTGCGCCATACGTAGCCGGCATCGGAATATTCGTTGACGGACGGATAGAGCGTGGACGGCGCGATGGGCGTGGTTTTGAAGCGGATTGTTTTTTCGTAACCGCTCTGCGTTCTGAGAAGCAGCGTGATCGTACCCGCTTCTTTTACTTTGATTGCGAGAGAAGAATTATCCTGCAAGCGCGCCGAAATATTGCCGCGCGAGCCGTCGTATTCGAGAAGTACGCGCGAGCCGTTGTCCATCACGCGATACACGGAAAGCGGATCGAACGTGAACGAAGCCGTACTCGGCTGTATGTTGGATATTGCGAGAACGTCCGTCCGCGATTCGTTTGTGCCTCGCGCGGAAAGCACGGGCGATTCTTCGGCGTTGTCGGTGAAAGGTTTGCCGCCGTAAGAAATATCAAGGTTCGTGATCCTGAAATTTTTCTCGGTGTATTTATGCTCAGGCTCGGCGGGGCTTTGCGTTTTCGTGATCTGATTGTAATAAATATGCTCTTTATATAAAGGTTGCGCGCCCTGGTGCAGAGTACAGGTGATCGTCTTGTTGTTTACCCCCGAACGAACAATATCGAAATTCTCGCTCGTGTACGTATCGGTATCGAGACGGATATAATCCATGATAAGCTCGTCGTTTAACGTAAATTCAACCGAAAGACGGCTGAAATAGCGGTTGCCCGGCGAATAGTAACCGAAACCGAACATAAA
Organism: uncultured Clostridia bacterium; assembly: GCA_937888935.1. Lineage (GTDB taxonomy): Bacteria > Bacillota > Clostridia > Christensenellales > Borkfalkiaceae > Scatosoma. The sequence continues at coordinate 5,717 of CALARO010000166.1, read as the reverse complement.
ATACGTTTTTCCGTCGTTGCGCTTTTCCACCGTTTTCCAGAAATCGCGGTTGTTGTTTTCGGAAAGTCCCCAGCTGTACAGGCTGTCGAGCAGTCCTTCCGCGCCGTAGAACGTGGCATAATTCACGCGGCGGATATTGTAGGCGTAGCCTTGCAGATCTTTCGCGCTGACCTGCGGGTAGATACGGGGCGTGTTAAAAGTCGATCCGTCGAGATACACGCCGAAAACTTCGCCGCTTTCCGTTAAAGAAACCCATTGCTCGCGGCTCATGCCTTCATCCCACGTGTATGTGTAATTTTCGCCGTAGGTGTAAGAGAACGCATGTTCCGAGCCGCTGTCCATGCCTTCGTCTACCATGCCCGTGCCGCTGCGGATCTGAGAATGTCCGTCCACCGCGAGAAGCACCGCGTCCGCCACCACTTCGGCGATTTCGTCGCCCGTGGCGTCCGGTTCAAGCGCGACTTCGGGATTGAACACGCGCTTTTCTACGGGAATAACAAACTGCACGTTGCCGAGTTCGTGTGCAAATACGAGCGTTCTTTCGCCCTCTTCAAGCACGGTGGCGGGTTTGGTGATTTCCGCAGAAGCGTAGCCCGAGTAGTTGTTTTCAACGTTCAGGCGCGGAAGAGTGATTTCTTTCACGTGTTCCGCGTTTTCGGTGCAAATTTTGCAGGCTTTACCCGCGCCGCGGGACGTAGTATCGGGCATTTTTTCGATTTCCCACTCGCCGTAAACGTGCGCTTCGGGGTTGATGGGGATCGCTTCTTTCACGACTTCGCCGCACTTTACGCAAGGGCCTTGTCTTTTGCCCTCGGTGGTGCAGGTGGATTCGGATAAAACCTTCCAATTCAGCACTTCGTGGCGACACCCGCAGGAAGCAAGCGACGCGGAAAGCAGAATCGCCGAAATCAATACGGCAATTTTTTTACCGATTTTATTTTTCATATTCGTTCCCTCCCGTCTGCATTATCTATAATAGCCGCAGGCGAATAACCATTGCGCTTTGTCGCTGGAATTGTAACCTAAACCTTCGAGATAACCGTCGCCGTCCTGGAAATATCCGCGAGCTTCGCTGAACGCTTGCAGAAATTCTTTTAATTCTTCGGTGACGGGATACACGCCGTCGCCGTTGACATAATTTGCATAGCCTTTATATTCATATTGAAGAGTGCCGTCGGAATCTTCGTAAGATTTCCCTTTAATGAAATATTTATAGCTCTTACCGTTAAGAGCGAGCTGCCCCCCGAATTTGCCGTCTAAGAAGCCACCATGCGAATCCGTCGTGATACCAACAGGATCTTGCGTGATCTTCGCATACAGACGCGCGCCTTCGCCTGTCGACGTTTTCAGATGGTAATAACCGTCTGTCCCGAGTATAATATAATTCATGGAATAATAGTTACAGCTGCTATACTGATCGCTGTTTGATACGAACGTAAACGTTTTGTCGCGGGTATCGTTCTGAATGTCTGCACGCGCAGCTTCGAAATCGTGCGTGGGAATCATTTCTTTTTTATTGTTTCCGCCCGAATGTTCGCCGTCTTTATCCAACAGAAAATCCACATAGATCGGGAACTGCGCTTCTTCGGTTTTTGCGGCTTTGATCAAAAACGGCACGTCGGAATGTTCTTTTGCTTCCAGTTCGTATCTGAAATTTTTCGTAAACGTACCCGATTTTCCGCCGCTCTCAACCGTGCTGGGCGACCATACCGTGCCGGCGGCATAATTGCCGTTGTAAATCTGCAAAATGGGATTGACGTTGTTTGCGGTGACATTTACAAACGATTCCAACGAATACTCGCCCACATAATCGCCCGTTTCGGAATTCGGCACAAACCAGAATCTCACGCCGTCGGAATAATTGACTTCCGTAAGCACCGCACGATAAAAGCCGGAAGCGGAAAGCTTGATAACATCGTTTTTATTGAAACTCGATCCGCTGCCCAACCCTTCCAGAGTAGTCAGTTGATAAAGCTTGATTTCCACGGTTTTTCTATCGTTATTCGCCGTGTAAATATTGGGGTTGTACGTGTAATTATTAAGCGTGCCGGAAAGCGTTATGCGATAATCGCCGTCTAAATCGCTCAGCCGCGCGCAGCCGTTTAAATCAAATTCCGCGCTGCGCGAAGCGCCGTTCACGCTGGAAATATCCGTCCACACCGCCCGCAAACCGCTATCGGAAAACGAAGCGAGTTCTTCGGCGGGAATAATAAATCCGTCGCCCACGAGCCGCACGGTGAATGTGTTTTCATCCACCGGATCATCCGGATTAACGGGATCTGCGGGATCGGTTTTCGAGTCGTTGTTGCCATTATTCGGGGGAAGCGGCGCAGTAGAGGAACACGCGCAGAAAGTAAACGCCAAAAGCGCGGATACGCAGAAAACTAAAAATTTCTGAAATCTCATTTTTATTTTCATAACCTTCCTCCTTTACTTTTTCCCTTTACCGAACAAGCTGCGGATATCTTCCCATTTCAGCTTTCTTGCGATAACGTCCGCCGCAAACAGCACCACGCTCGCCACAAGAAGCGGTACGGTGAGATTCACCACGAATTTTCCGATACGGCTTTCGTCGTTTTCGATTTTCAGGTTACCGTCTTCGCTGACTGTGCCTTCCGAGCCTACCATTCTGTGCAAGGCGGTGGAATCGAAAATCGCAAACGAATTATATTCGGGAAGATAGGAAAGCGTATAGGAATATTCGGCGCGGTACTCCCGCCCGTCCGGATACGCATAGTCGATCGCGATATCGTACTTGCCCACTTTCGAAGTTTCGAAACTGTAAGAATACCGCGAAGAAGAGAACGCCATCGTTCCCGTGAACGTTTCCCGCTCGCCGTTTTCCGTTTCGGCGGGGGCGGTGACGGTGATCTTGGCTTCTACGCCGCTTCTTACAATCGCGGGGGTAACTTCCACCGCAAGATAACCGTTTTCTTCGCGAAGCTCGGCGCGGAAAGGAAAATCAATCCTTTCTTCCGGCGTGCATTGCGCAAGAATATTTTGCGCGAACGTGTTTTTCTGCAAATCACCCCATTGCGAAAGCCACTCGCCGCCGATGCTGCTCGTAAACGACGATACCCTGCCGCTGCCGTAATTCCAGTAGGCGTACAGCGGCACTTGCGTAACTCTTCCCGATTCTTTCAGGTATTCCACCGTAAGTACCGTGGTTGCGCTTGATTTTTCTTTGCTCACCACGTAGCCGCCAACTTCCATTCCCTTAAGATCGCCCACGTTTTTCAGCGAATCGTCGTTGCGCTTTTTCACCGTGATCACGCGATCTTCTTCTACGATTGATTCCGTTTCCTGATCGGCGATTTCGCCAAACACTACGTTTTCAAGCTCGGAAAGTCTTTCGGCGTAAAAATAATTCCCCTTGCCTTTGAGCGCAAGGCTTTCGAGCATCGTTTTAATTTCGGCTGCTTTGCTTGTATCCGACATCAGAAGGCGCGCCACGTCAAGTACGGAAAGCGAAATGCCTTCTTTGCCCATTTTTTCCGCAATCGTCGCCGGAGTATCCGACTTCTTGTCTTCCGAAAACGAAATGCCGTCGGTGATCAGCATCACCTGTTTTTTATCGAACGGCTTATCTGCCAGCATTTTATACGCTTCTTCCAAGCCGGAAGTAAGCAGCGTACCCTGTCCGAGTTGAATACCGTCGATGGCTTCAAGCACTCGTTCGCGCGAAGTTTTTCCGTCCGTGACGGATTTATCGGAAATTTCCACGGGATCGTATACGCGGCGGAAATTTCCGTCGAACGCCACCACCGCCACGTAGTCGCCTTCGTTTAAAAACTGCACCAACTGACGAGAAGCGGCTTTTGCCATATTCATTTTATCAAGCCACCGCATACTGTAAGAAGAATCGATGACAAGCGTATACAATTTGGCGTCGCGCTCGGCATTGCCGAAGCGGACGGGAAGCATATCATCGAGAGATTTCATTTTTTCCGCGTCTTCTTCCGTCCTGCTCTGCACAAACGTATTGCCGAAAGTGGTAAGACCTTTGCCGAACAACGAAACCGCCTTGTCGAGACTATCTAAAAACGCCTGACAATTATAATCGAGCTTCGTAAGATCGGCGTTGGAAAGCACGATTTCGTCGTATTCGCAAAGCTCTTCCACGGTGTGCGGGATTTCTTCGAGATCGTAGCGGACGTCGTAAGCGGTGACGTCGGCATGCCCCGCATACGCCTGTCTCAACGCGTCCTGATCCACCATCTGCTCGCCCGTGAGCAGCAGCACTTTCACCTGATCGGAAACGGTTTGCGAAAACTTAATGTTGTTGTTCAGATCGTTTTCGTCGCCGTCCGCCTTCACGCGCACTTCATAATCGAACGCGCCCTGCGCCGACGTATCCGTGGAAAATTCCACCACGTTCGCGCCGTTTTTCAGGGAGACGGCTCTCCGTTCCACTTCTACGCCGCCTTTTAAAAGCGTAAGTTCCGCCTGCACGTCGTAGGTGCTTTGCAGCGTGATTTTCGCCGTTTCCGCGCGGTCTACATACGTATTCTGCGTGGCGTCCGCCGAAGAGATCTGCACTTCTTTCGCGTCGGGCGAAATGTTGTTGTTCAGATAGATTGCGTCTACGTAAATATCGGAAGCGCGAAGCGTATCCACGGCGCGCTTCAAGGCGTTGGAATCGCTTAAATGCGTTTGCTTGCCGTCGGTGATCAGCACGATGCGCTTGATCACGTTGCTTCTGAAAAGCGAGCCGGTATATTCGAGCGCGCTTTCGATGTCCGTTTCGGATTTATCCACGCCTTCACATTCCCTTACGCTTTTCAGCCGTTTGCCGAGTCCTACGAGAAGTTCCTGATCTTTGCCGAAGCACACCACGCCCATTTTCGAATTTTTGGGCAGGTTGCCTTCGAGATTTTCGATATAATTATCCAGCGTATCCAGATTTTTTTCGGACGAATACGATACGTCCGCCACCACGTACACGTCGGTTTCCGTTTTTGTGATCTCAATCGAAGTGCCTGCCGCCGAGAACGCGATCATCACCGCGATCAGTACGTGAAACACGCCCGATACGATATTGTGTACGTTGGCGTTCTCTTTTCTTACCGCCATCGCAAACGGAACGGCAAGCAATATCGCCAGAGGTATCGCAAGCAATAATAAATATACGTTATCGAAGTTGATACTGCTCATAACAATACACCATCCAGTCCGCGACGAAAAATGCCGCAAGTATGATAAACAATATAGCAAGATTTTCGTAGATCCCGTCGGGATTTACGCCGCTCGGCTCGCCCGAAAGCAGGAAGTCTTTCTCTTCCGCCGATACGATACTCTCTTCGTAGGGCGTTTGCGAGAAAATTTCCACCGTGCGCTCGGAAGCCGTGGCGTCCGTTTCGCCGATTTTCACCACGATCGTATACAGCCCCGTTTCGGAAAGCGTGTATTCGCTCACCGCCGTTTCGGTATCGGCATACGTCACCTGACCGCCGGGCGAAGTAATTCTGATGCCCGCGCAGTTGGGAAGCACGTTGATTTTCACCACGTCGCCGCAGAAATAATTGGCGTCTTCCACAATGACGGGGAATGTGTAGTTGAGAAGGTTGCGGATCAACACGAGAAAATTCGGCGTGGCGGTGATATCGGAATCGCCGAGCGCGAACGCGAATACCGCCTGACGATTGCCGCGCGCGTTTTCGCCCGCAAAAATCACGGGGTTGCCGTTACATTCAAAAAGCGTTACGAAATCGCGGCTG
>CALARO010000165.1 GCA_937888935.1 uncultured Clostridia bacterium | reverse complement strand
TCCACCATCGTGATCATCAACGCGACGAACGCGAGCAGATAAACGGGCATAATTTTAAAGCCTAACGCTCTGCCCAGCACTCCGTACAGCGGCGGCACGAACGTTGAGCCGACGTACGCGCTCGCCATCTGTATGCCGATGATCGCGCCCGAATTTTCCGCGCCGAAATTGCCCGGCGTGCTATGAATGATACAAGGGTATATGGGCGCGCAGCCTAAGCCGATCACGACGAATCCTGCGATCGCCGCCGTTTCGCCCCGCACGGGAAGCAGCAGAAACAAAATGCCGCACGTTAATATGCCCGTGCCGATTTCGATCATTCTTCGATCGCCGAGTTTGCCCGAAACAAATCCCGAAACAAACCGCCCCGCCGTGATTCCGATATAAAACAGCGAAGCGAAAAACGCGGCGCGTTCCGCCGAAACGCCCTTCGCCTGCACGAAATACGTGCTTGACCATTGCATTGCCGTGGCTTCCGCCGCGCAGTACGCGAAAAAGCCGAGCAGCAGAAACGGTACGCCTTTAATTTTCAACGCGCCGACAAGTCCCAGGCTTTTTTGTTGCTGCGCCGCTTCCGAGTTCTCGTTTACCCGCCACACGGGCAGCGTGACAAGCAGCAGCACGGCGATTCCGAGTTGCAAGCCGCCTACGATTCGATACCCCGTATTCCACACCGATTTTTCGAGCGCGTAACCCATAATAAACGGACTGACGATTGTGCCGACGCCCCAGAAACAATGCAGCCAGCTCATGTGTTTCGCCTTATAATGCAGCGCGACGTAGTTATTCAGGGCGGCGTCGATTGCGCCCGCGCCCAACCCGTACGGTACGGCGAAAACGATCAACTGCCAGAATTTTTTCGAAAACGAAAAGCCGAACAGCGCAAGCACCGTGAGAAATACGCTCGCGACCGTTACGATCCGCGTACCCCACGCGCGCGTGAGTTTATCGGAAAACAGGCTCGATATGATCGTGCCGCCCGAAATTACCATGGTGACCACGCCCATGTACGATACCGGCACGCCCAGCTCGCCGTGCATCACCGGCCACCCCGAGCCGAGCAGAGAATCGGGCAACCCCAGCGAAATAAACGCGATATAAATCAGCGCAAGCAATAACGAATACATGCTTTTTTCCCTTTTGCCTTTTTGATTTTTGATCCGACGAAAAAATCGGGGCGATCCGAAATAGGAAACGCCCCGATTGTTTTTGCTTTTGTATCAGCTTATTTGAGTTCAGCCGTAGCGCCGTTCTCTTTGAGCTTGGCAACCAAAGCTTCCGCGTCCGCTTTCGGAGCGTTTTCTTTGATTACGCCCATCGCTTCCACCGCTTTCTTCGCGTCCGCAAGGCCAAGTCCGGTAGCTTCGCGCACAACTTTGATGATCGCGATCTTGTTCGGGCCGATGTCCTTAAGAACAACGTCGAATTCCGTCTTCTCTTCCGCAGCGGGAGCAGCTTCAGCCGCACCTGCAGCACCGGCAGCGGCAACGGGTGCAGCCGCGCTTACGCCGAATTCCGCTTCAAGCGCCTTTACAAGCTCGTTCAATTCAAGAACGGTCATACCTTTTACTTCTTCAATAAGTTTCTGTACATCCATGGTAGTTTAATTCCTCCGTTTAAAATAATAATTTTTTTCGTAACGCGATTCTTTTACTACGGCGCGCCCTGCCGTATCTTTTTTTCGGTACTTCGTACCCTGTTTGCGCTTCTTTCGCGCCGCCGTTTTACGCCTCTTTCGCTTTCGCGATGGAATCGAGTACGTAAACGAATTTGGAAATGGACGACTGCAGGCAGCCGAGCATTTTCGCGATAAGCACTTCCTTGGAAGGGATCGCGGAAAGGGCTTTTACTTCGTCTTTTCCGAGATAGCGGTTGTCAAGGTAAGCGGCTTTCGCGCCGATCTTGTCCGCAAGAGCGGGGTTTTCCTTAACGGCTTTGGCAAAAATCGCTGCGCCGCTCGTTTCGTCCGAGCAGAACACCGTAGCCGTAGTGCCGTTTAAATCGTTATCGAAATCGGACACGCCGAGTTCGTTGAACGCCTTTCTCACAAGCGTGTTTTTGTACACCTTGTATTCGCAGTTCGCGGCTCTGAATTTATTTCTCAGCGCCGTCACTTCGAGAACGGTGAGCTTGTTGTAATCGGCAAGAACGACGGACTTGCTGGCGTTGATCTTCTCTTTGATTTCTTCAACGATCTGCTTTTTTCCTTCGATATTCTTCGACATTGTGTTACTTTTACCTCCTTGTGATTTTTTCTGTCTGTTTCTGCGTTGAAAAACGCGCTGCGGCAGAAAAAAACTGCCCTGCGCCGCGGATGGGCGCAAGGCAAGCGAAAATTCTTTCGTCTTATCTCAACGCCTGAGCGAGCGGAATTTTTTTTAAACCCCATTAAACCTTGCGGTGCTTGCCTTCTTCGGCTTTTCAACGATATTATTGTACCATTCCCGCGCGCTTTCGTCAAGCGTTTTTCGCGGGAATCGCGCAATTTTTTAAATTTTTAATCCGGTTTTCTTTGGTGCGGCCGAAGCTTACGCTTTCGCTACCACTTTTACGCCGGGACCCATCGTGGAAGCAAGCACCGCGCTCTTCACATACGTGCCTTTCGCGCTGGCGGGTTTCGCCTTGATGATCGCGTCCATAAGGGCGGAATAGTTTTCGGTAAGCTTCTCTTTGCCGAAGCTCTTCTTGCCGATCGGGCAATGGATGATCGCCGTTTTATCGAGACGATACTCAACTTTACCGGCTTTCACTTCTTTGATCGCTTTTTCCACGTCCATGGTAACCGTGCCGGACTTGGGGTTAGGCATTAAGCCTTTAGGACCGAGTACACGACCGATTCTACCTACCATACCCATCATGTCGGGGGTGGTGATCATTACGTCGAAATCGAACCAGTTTTCGTTCTGGATTTTCGCGATCAGTTCTTCCGCGCCTACGTAGTCTGCGCCCGCAGCCGCAGCCGCGTCCGCTTTCGCGCCTTTCGCGATCACAAGCACTTTCTTCGTTTTGCCCGTGCCGTGGGGAAGTACAAGCACGCCGCGCACCTGCTGATCCGCCTGACGGGGATCTACGCCGAGACGAACGTGAAGTTCGATGGTTTCGTCGAAGTTGGCTTTTGCGGTTGCGAGGACGTTTTTGATAGCCTCGTTGGTGTCGTAAGCCTTTTTGATATCAACTGCTTTAATGC
>CALARO010000164.1 GCA_937888935.1 uncultured Clostridia bacterium | reverse complement strand
CGTATAACAAGCGTAACGATAGGAAATAGTGTAACTTCTATCGGAGATTCAGCGTTCCGTTATTGCCGTATAACAAGCGTAACGATACCAAATAGCGTTACTTCTATCGGCGATGACGCGTTCGGTGGTTGCAGTGGGCTTACAAAAATTATTTTTAAGGGTACTATATTGCAATGGAAGACTATCTGCAAAGACGTTGGTTGGGCTGTTTTCGTTCCTTCTGATTGCAGAATTTATTGTACCGATGGTATTCTCAATTTAGATGGCACTATCAGCATTTAAAACATTAAAAAACGTTGGCTATGCGCCGCTTTTCGCATAGTCGACGAAAAAAATTTACAAAAGCAAAGGAAAAATTATGGATAATAATTTAGTATATCATTATTGCAGTACGGAAGTCTTTCTTAAAATACTTTCCGGAAGAAAATTAAGAATTTCGGACATTCGGCGATCAAACGATAGTGAAGAAATCAAATTTTTGTTTGAAAAATATTTAGAAGAAAAGAAAGCAGAAGGCGAAAAGGCTTATCTTGCAGTTAAAGGTTGTGACTTTATTTTTAGAGAAGCGTTGAAACAAGAAACTGTTTTTGCACTTAGTTTTTCGGATAAACGAGATTTGTTGTCACAATGGCGCGGATATGCGCCTGACGGTGGGGTTGCGATAGGATTTGACAGAAACGAATTAAAGAGTTGGGCAGAAAAGATAATAAGCCTTGGTGAAACAGCAAAATTTAAGAATGTTGAATATTATAAAAAAGACGACAAAAGATTAAAAGAAATTTTAAAAAAATTTAACGATCCGTTTTGGTGCAATAATTATAAAAATATTTTAAAGGTAGCACCTTTAATTAAATTAGATGGTTTTAAAGAAGAAAGCGAATGGCGAATTTATTTTAATGGGTTTACATTTTCGGAAGGGCAACCCTTGCCGCTTGTAAATTATGAAAATGGTCAAATAGAAGAAGAATGCGAGTTAGGAAAGAACGGTAAAGTAAAATTCTTTTATAGTATTCCTTTTTCTGCCGATATGATTAAAGAAATTCTAATCAGTCCGAAAGGCGGGATTTCCGTAGAAGATATGAAAGGGGCAATAGCGTGTTTTTGGGAGGATTTGGGAAAGAACGTTGCCGCGGGAAAAACAGAGATAAATGTAAGCGAATTAAGCTATCGCTAATGATTTGTAGATAAGGGGTAAGGTTCAGCTTTGACGAATAAAGGGGCGGTTCGTTTATGTAACTGCCCCTTTTGTTTGAATTGAAAGTATTAGAAAACAAGTTGCGCCCCCTTGATTGAAAATTTCTGAAGGAAAATTTCAATCAAAAATGGGCTGCGCATAATTATGCTACGCCCCACATTCGTCAAGGCTACGCCTTGCCACCTTTCCCCCCCGGGGGGAAGGCTTAGATATAAGCTGCGCCCCTTTGGTTGAAAATTTAGTCTTTAAATTTTTACGTATATGTAACTGCCCCTCATCAGTCAACTTCGTTGACAGCTTCCCCCCGAGGGGAAGCCATTTAGTGCGGCAACTCGGCGAGAAAAGCCCCCCAGGGGGAAGCCTTTGGTTGGCAACTTGGCTAGAAAAGCCCCCCAGGGGGAAGCCTTGATAGGGGGAAGGCTCTATATATGGGTTAATTTTTATGTTCTTCCGTGGGGGCGAGCTGAGAGATTACCACCGACAGGAACACGAGCGCGCAGCCGCAAAGCTCTACCCCCGAAAGCGTTTCTTTCAAAATCACCCACCCCGCGAGCGCGGCGAACACCGATTCAAGGCTCATGATCACCGAAGCGACGGCGGGTTTTACGCTCTTCTGCCCCAAAACCTGCAACGTGTACCCCACCGTGCTGGACATGACTCCCGCGTAGACGATGGGCAGCCAAGCGGCTTTTAAATCGGCGATGCGCACCGTTTCGAAGATTGCCGCGCCGATTGCCGACAGGATTGTAACCACCCAGAATTGCGCGCACGAAAACGCCACGCCGTCGGTATCGGAAAAGCGATCAATAATTAAAATCTGCACGGCGAAACACAATGCGCCGAGAATTTCAAGCACGTCGCCAAGGTAGATTTTTTTTACGCCGCCGTGGACGCACAGAAGATACATTCCGCCCAGACACCCGGCGCACGAAAGCGCGGTGAGCGGGTGGATTTTTTTATGCCGTACCGCCACGTACACCGCCACGAACACCACGTAGGTTGCCGTTAAAAAGCCGGCTCTGCCCGAAGACGACGTATCGGCGGGGTATTTTTCGATGCCGAATTGCTGAAAATTGACGGCGGCGAACAATGCCACTCCTGCGAGCGCGCCTGCGATAAACGATTTTTTGAGAAGTTTTACGCGCGCGGGTTTTTCGTAAAGTTGATTGGCTTTCAGGGCGCGGGTTTTTACGACGGGTTCTTTGACCGCGACGATTGCGCTTAAAAGCACGGCGGCGATCAGCGAGCGGGCGGCGTTGAATGTGAACGCGCCTACATTGTTTGAAGCACTTGTTTGCGCGACGAACGCCACGCCCCATATTATTGTGGCTACAAGGATCAGTCCTGCGCCGATTATTGAAGATTTTTTCATAATTTTAATTCGAATATATTCAGAAAACCAAAAATGAGCTGCGTATAAAATGCTGCGCCCCTTGATCTTCAGAAATTTTTTATCAAAAATATTCAGAAAATCAAAAATGGGCTGCGCCCCTCATCCGTCCGCTTTGCGGACACCTTCCCCCCGAGGGGAAGGCTATATAAAAGGCATAAATTAAAATTTCAAACAGTTTGTAACAGTCCGTTACGAAACACCCGAAGGGTGCGTTACGAAACGGGCGATGCCCACCCCCCGGGGGAAGCCTATATCAGTTCATTACCACGTCTTTCAGGGCGGCGTATTTCGCAAGAGCGGCGCGGCGCAATTCTTCGCCGTCTGAGCCGCTTTCAAACGTTTCGTCGCATAGCTTCTTCGCTTCGAAAATCACCTGCGCGCCGTATTTCAGATTTTTAATATCCGACAACATGCGCCCCGATTGTCTTGTGCCTAAAAAGTCGCCGCCGCCACGCATTTCCAAGTCCTTTTCCGCGATTTTAAAGCCGTCGGTGGTGCTTTTGAACGTATACAACCGTTCTTTCGCGGTTTCCGTTTCGAGATCGGACAGCAGAAAACAATAGCTCTTCTCGCTGCCGCGCCCCACTCTGCCCCTAAGCTG
>CALARO010000163.1 GCA_937888935.1 uncultured Clostridia bacterium | reverse complement strand
TTTCGCAATCAGGTTGTCGTAGTCGATTTCCGCGTCGAGATCGGCTTCCGTAAGGCAGCCGCCCGAAGGGCCGCCCGTCTGAATGGCTTTGAATTTCTTGCCGTTCGGAATCCCGCCGCCGATGTCGTAAATCAGCTCGCGCAACGTCGTACCCATCGGCACTTCCACAAGACCTACGTTATTGATCTTGCCGCCGAGCGCGAACACCTTCGTGCCTTTCGAACGATCCGTGCCGTAAGAAGCGAATTTTTCCGCCCCTTCGCGCAGAATATAAGGTACGCACGCGAGCGTTTCCACGTTGTTGATAATCGAAGGCTTCTGCCACAAACCTTTCACCGCAGGGAACGGCGGACGGGGGCGCGGCATACCGCGCTGTCCTTCGATCGAGTTTAAAAGAGCCGTTTCTTCGCCGCAGACGAACGCGCCCGCGCCGAGACGGATATGTACGCGGAAGCAAAAATCCGTACCCAAAATGTTGTCGCCGATCAGTCCCGCTTCTTCCGCTTCTTTAATGGCGATTTTCAGGCGGTTTACGGCGATCGGGTATTCCGCGCGCACGTAGAAATAGCCGTTCTGCGCGCCGATCGCATAGCCCGCGATCATCATACCTTCGATCACGGCAAGCGGGTTGCCTTCGAGAATAGAACGATCCATAAACGCGCCGGGATCGCCTTCGTCGCCGTTGCACACCACGTACTTTTCCCCTTCCGGCTGATTGTAGGCAAACTGCCACTTTCTGCCCGTGGGGAAGCCGCCGCCCCCGCGCCCGCGAAGACCGGAAGCAAGCACTTCGTTGATCACGTCCTGGCGGGGCGTCTGCAAAGCTTTCGCCAAACCTTTAAACGCGCCCGCGCCGATCGCTTCTTTGAAGTTTTCGGGATCAATGCTGCCGCACGCGTGCAGCGCAACGCGCACCTGCTTTTTATAGAAATTGATTTCGTCCTGCTTCGAAACTTTCTCTTTCGTAGCGGGATCTACGTATAAGAGCCGTTCCACGATGTCGCCGCCGATCAGATCGGTTTCCACGATGTCCGTCACGTCATCGAGCTTCACCATACGATACAGCGTATCTTCGGGATAGATCTTTACGAACGGGCCTTGCGAGCAGAAACCGAAGCAGCCCACCTGATTTACCGTCACTCTGTCCGAAAGCCCCTTTTCGGCAATCTGTTTTTCGAATTCTTCTTTAATCTCGTGCGAATGAGAAGAAAGGCAGCCCGTACCGCCGCAAAGCACCACGTGGCGTTTTCCGTCTTCGCCCGAGAATTTGGCGTTCAGGCACGCCGAGCAACTTTCGCTCGTAGCGTTTAATTCTTCGAAATTCTTAATCATACGTTCGCCTCCGCGTTTTTATATTCTTCGATAATGGCGGGAACGGCATTCACCGAAAGCTTCGGGTATACCTTGCCGTTGATCGATACGGCGGGCGCAATGCCGCACGCGCCGATACAGCGCAGCGCGTCCAGCGTAAATAAGCCGTCCTTCGTGGTTTCGCCGGGTTTGATACCGAGAATTTCGGAAAATTTATCAATCACCTGCTGCGCGCCTTTCACGTAGCACGCCGTGCCAAGGCAACACCCGATCACGTATTTCCCCTTCGGGCAGAGCGAGAAGAACGAATAAAACGTCACCACGCCGTAAATTTCCGCCACCGAAATGCCCGTCCTTTCGGAAACGAGTTCCTGCACCTCGAGCGGTATGTACCCGTACTCTTTCTGAACGTCGCTTAAAATCATCATCAAGGGCGTCCTTTCTTCGGCGTATCTGTCGCAGATCTCGTTGATCTTTGCGGCAGCCGCTTCGCTTAAATGAGCCATTTTTTGCCTCCTTACATAGGTAATATAATATATTTTTATCATAGCTTCGCGCCCGATATGCGCGCGAGAGCAATCATAACAAATTTTTTTCGGTTTGTTTCTTCTGTTTTTCGCCGCTTTTCGCCGTTTTTCGGCTTTTTCCGGGCGCAAGCCGCGCCATAACCGTTGTTTTTCCGTCCAAGCCGCAGCCGTTCTTTCGCAGCCGTTCGCTTACGCCGCCTGCGCCGGCTCTGCCGCTCGCCTATCCCGGTTACGCCGGCCGCCCCGTCGTTCACCTACTCCAACCGCACTTCCATCGCCGCACCGCAACCGTTCTTCCGCCGCAAAAACCTACTTTTGCTATATGTTTTAATATATAGCCATATATAAAAACCGATATATTTATTATATCCTATCACAACCGAAGTGTCAACAAAAAAAGGCAGAAAAAGCCGTGGAAAATTATGTTTTTCGTCTTATTTTTACAAAATTTTCGTATGTGACGGCTTAAATAAGCAGTTAGCCAAAGCTAACCGCCTGCCTATAAGATAAGCGACCGGAAAATCTTCCGATCGCTTCTTTTTGCTTGTTTATTTTTTTGCAGATTTACTCAATGGTGTTCCCGCGATTTTTCAAACCGATCCGGGCAGATCGCCATCACACAATCCCCTGCGCCATCATGGCTTCGGCAACCTTTTCAAAGCCAGCGATATTCGCGCCCGCCACGTAATCGCCCGCCTTGCCGTACTTTTTCGCCGCCGCGTCGATGTGTTCGTAAATGCCTTCCATAATGCCTTTCAGCGTTTCGTCCACCTTTTCCGCCGACCAGTACAGCCTGCCCGAAGACTGCGCCATTTCCAGCGCGCTCGTAGCCACGCCGCCCGCGTTCGCCGCCTTTGCGGGCAAAAACAGTATGCCGGATTTCCGGAAAATCTCAATCGCCGCAAGCGTACTCGGCATATTCGCGCCTTCCGCAACATGCTTTACGCCGTTTTTCACCAACGATTTCGCGGCTTCTTCGTCGATTTCGTTCTGCGTGGCGCACGGAAACGCCGCGTCGCACTTCACGTTCCACACGCCTTTGCTGCCCTCGTGATATTCCGCGCCCGCCACTTTTTCGGCGTACTCTTTAATCCGCCCGCGCCGCACTTCTTTAATCTCTTTCACCACGGCGAGATTTATCCCCGCCGGATCGTAAATATACCCGTTCGAATCGCTCATCGTCACAACTTTCGCGCCCATCGCCTGCGCCTTCCGGCAAGCATAAATCGCCACGTTGCCGCTGCCCGAAATCACCGCGGTTTTCCCCGCGAGAGAATCGCCCCGATCTTTCAGCGCGCGCTGCGTCATGTAAATCAATCCGTATCCCGTGGCTTCCGTGCGGATCAGCGAACCGCCGTAAGAAAGACCGCGCCCCGTTAAAACGCCCGTATGCGCGTTGCGTATGCGCTTATATTGCCCGAAAAGATACCCGATCTCTCTGCCGCCCACGCCGATATCGCCCGCAGGCACGTCGGTATCTTCGCCGATATGGCGATACAATTCCGTCATAAAGCTTTGGCAAAACCGCATGATTTCGCCGTCGCTCTTGCCTTTCGGATCGAAATCCGAGCCGCCCTTGCCCCCGCCGATCGGAAGTCCCGTCAGCGAATTTTTCAGAATTTGTTCCAGTCCGAGAAATTTAATCACGGATAAATTCACCGTGGGGTG
>CALARO010000162.1 GCA_937888935.1 uncultured Clostridia bacterium | reverse complement strand
GCTTGTGCAGCGGAAGTGCGTGGTTTTTTTATAGTCTAAAATTTTGCCTTTGAGAAGTTTGATAAACGCGCCGATCATTTTAAAGCCGCGCACCATATCCACAAGGCAGACGTCGATCAGACCGTCGCCCGCCACCGCCGCGGGGCAGATTTTAATGCCGCCGCCGATCTGCGAGCCGTTGCACGCCACCGCAAGAAACGCGCGGTGTTTTTCGCTTCTGCCTTCGGTTTCGATAATGATATCGTTGCCTTTGAAACGCAGAAGGCTCTGGATCAGGCAGCGCATGTATTTGAGCTTGCCGTGGATCTTCCGGCTTTTATTGTAGCGTTTTAAAACGTCTACGTCGATCCCTAAGCCGCCTACGTTCATGCAGCGCACGCCGCCGACTTCGAGATAGTCCATATTCTGCGCTTCGCCGTTTAAAATGATTTCCGCCGCTTTTTTGGGATCGGCGGGAAGCTTTAACGCGGCGGCGAAATCGTTGCCCGTGCCGGCGGGGATCAAGCCGAGATTTACCGAAGAAATATCTTCGAGCGCGTTTAACACGGCGTGCATTGTGCCGTCGCCGCCGACGACGATGACATTTCGCTTTTCTTCGCCTGCGCCGAGCGGCGCGGACAAATCCTGAATAGTGGAACGCAGAATTTGCTTCGAAGTCATTTCGTGAATGACGTATTCTTTTTCTTGATCGTCGAAATAATCGGCGACGGCGCGCGCGGCGCGCAGCGTTTTGTGCTTCCCCGCGTCGGGGTTTACGATAAGATGATACAAAGTTTTTTCCTCTTCTTTTGTTCGCGAAAAAAAAATCGCAATTACATTATATAACATTTGAAAAAAATTTGCAATTTATTTCTTCGTTTGATATAATGATATTGTAAAATTTTTTGAATTTTCGAGAGGTTTTTTGTGTTTATGCGCGATTTTTTGCCCGAGCCGCTGATTTCGCTTGCGCGGGAATTGAAAAAACAGACGGGAAAACCGCTGTATCTCGTGGGCGGATGCGTGCGGGATTTTCTGGCGGGGTTTCCCCTTGCTTCTTCCGACTTCGATTTGTGCGCGCCCGTGCCTACCGATATTTTTAAGGAAATTGCCGTAGGCTGCGGGTTTCACGCCGACGCCACCTACGCAAGGACGGGTACGGTGAAAATTTCGAAGGTTGCGGCGGAAAATAAGGCCACGGCGAAGAAAGATATAGAAAACAAGTTGCGCCCCTCATCAGTCTGTTTCACAGACAGCTTCCCCCCGGGGGGAAGCCTTGATTTGGCGGAAAAATTCCCCGGGGGAAGCCTTGATATGGTTGAAAACAAGTTGCGCCCCTCATCAGTCTGTTTCACAGACAGC
>CALARO010000161.1 GCA_937888935.1 uncultured Clostridia bacterium | reverse complement strand
TTCGAATAATAGGAGTCTAACAAATGCAACACGTTATTATTATAGTGAATCAAAACCCACCGCAAACGGTAATTTTTGGCATTATAACAGTAAAAATGAAATTGAAGAATGGTAAATACCATAAAGGAAAAAATAATGGAAAATAAAGATATTTTATATTATTATTGCGACAAAAAAACATTTTTAACTATGCTTGAAAATAAGACTTGGCGATTTTCAGACTTAATCAAATCAAACGGATTTCTCGAATTAACTCAACTTTTTGCACAACATCTTCAAATAAAAGCATACAGCGATTTTATTAACGCTATTGAAACCGCCTATTTAAATGAAACATTTTTCGGAATAAATTTATATAAAAATAATGATTTATCCCCGCAATGCATCGCCGAAGACGATTCGATAATTTCAATCGGATTTTCTAAAAATAAATTAGAAGAATGGGGATGCGATGCTTCTTTTTCAAAAAATTATAACAACGAAAGTATTCAAAAAATAATACATCTCAAAAACGATGATTTCTATTTGCATAAAGTTTTTGAAAATCTAAAAAATAACCCTAAATTACTTTCCGATGATATTTTTGGAAAAATTGCTAACAATGAATTTCCATTTAAACCCGATTGCAGAATTTATTTTAAAATCGCTTATCTGTATCGCCCGTTAGGAGAAAAAGACAAAAAGCCATCTGTTACAATCGGCAATCAAGAATACGAAGAACAATACAGCTTTGAAAACGGCATTTCTTCTTATTATTTTGATTTGCCGCTTCCTATTAACGCAATTAAAGAATTTGTCATCAATTCTAAAAGCACTAACGGTTATAAAGAAATAGAAAAACAAATTAAAAATTATAATGAATTCAGAAACATTCAGATTATCAGCAAAGTTGACTAAAATTATAGAATGGTAATTTCAAAAAACACTTACAAATTTTAAAAATCATTAAAAATCACCTGCAAAAACGTTTCATCGCTTTGCAGGTGATTATTTTTTCGCAATCTTCGCGCCGCACCATACTTTGCGCCGCCCAAACTTATGCCTTTTTACGCCTTACTCTTCACTTTCATCAGGCGCACAATGCTCGCGCGCTCGTTCTCGTCAAGCTTGTCTTTAATATACTTAATCGTTTCGTTCAGCTGCGGAATCATCACATATTCCAAAGCGTTCACGCGCCGTTTGTTCCGCTCAATCTCGTCCGCAAGCATCCGCACCGCCTTTTCCGTTTCGGCAAGTTCGGCAGCAGCGTATACGCCGCTTTCACCGCTTCGTCCGCTTCGCCCGTCATTTCGGGATAGGCATACGGCACGCTCACCGCCGCCCCCGCGTTTTCCGCCGCGTCGTCGCGCCCGGAAAGCAGCGAAATTTTCGGCACGTCCACGCCCATAATGCTTTCCGTGCCGCAATCCGCCTCGATCGCCGTCGCGGGCATCGCAAACGCCGTTCCGGCTTCGCCCCCCGCCGTAAACGACCGCGCCACCGAATACCGCTTCAACGTCAACGCGATTTCCCCTTCCACGTCTTCGCGCAGCCGCTTGCCTTCGCGTACAATTTCCGAAAACCGCCGGATCATCTCGTCCGACTTATCTTTCAGAAGCTTATGCCCGCGCACCGCCGTGGAAAGCCGCGCTTTCAATTTTTTCAACTCCATTCTCGTGGGGTTTACGTTCAGCCTTGCCATACTACCTCTTTTTCGCTACTAAACCGCCGCTTTTCCCGCCGCTACGCGG
>CALARO010000160.1 GCA_937888935.1 uncultured Clostridia bacterium | reverse complement strand
AATCGGCGTCCACGCGCTTTCGAGCGGCGCGTATTCGATAAAAACGCAGCCGTCCACGTCAAGCTTCCTGAAAACATGCCCTTCTTTCAAGCGATCCCGCAGCCAGGCGCGCTTCTTTTCCACGCCCGCGTGCGGCTTTTTCGTGCGAATGATGCAGCACAGATGCTCGGAAGCGATATTTTCGCTTGTAAGATCCACAAATTCCGCCATAAAACGCCCCTTTCAAAACGATTTCACAAACATTATACCCCCGCCGAAATAATTTGTCAATTCTTTTCCCGCACCCCGGAACGTTCAAAAAAAATCGCCCGGAATATCGTTATATCTTCCATGTTTTCCGTTACATATTCCATTGACCGCACCGCGCGCGCATGATATAATATCGTCAAGGAGAAACGAAAATGGAAAAATACGCATGGAAAGCGCGGGTAGTGAAAGGCAAAGAAGCGGAATACGAAAAACGCCACGCCGAAATATGGGAAGACATGAAAACGGCGCTGAAATCGGCGGGCATCAAAAATTATACGATATGGCGCGCGGGCGAAGAATTATTCGGCTACTACGAATGTGAAAAAGGCGCGGAATACGCCGCGAAAATTCAGCGCGAAAGCGAAGTGGTGGCGCGATGGAACGAGTACATGAAAGACGTGCTGATCATGTCGCCCGACCCCGAAACGGGCGCGCAGCCGCAATTAAAAAAGGTATTCGAACTCGATTAGCCGAAAATCAACTGAAACACATAAAATCCGCGGGGCGCATTTCATTTTCGCGCCCCGCCTTTCATATTTTTATATCGTTTATTTCCCGCCGAAGCCGCCGGGGCGATTTCCGCCGCCCGGCTGACCGCCCGGCATGCCCGGTTGATTTGCGCCCGGCTGACCGCCCATGCCGCCGCCCGCGCTGCTTGCGCCCACGGAAGTCACTATCGAAGAAATCGTAAACGTCGCCGAAGTGCCGTCGCTCAGGCTGATCGTGTAGCTGCCGCCCGAAACAAATTCCGCAAGCGAAATAATCACCGATTGGCAGTTCTTTTTCGCCGTCGTCGTAAAGATCGTTGCGCCGTCCGAATTTGTCACGGTAATCGTCGTTCCTGCCGCAATCGCGCTGCTTTGCGCATACGAAAGCACGTACTGCGCCGAGTTGGCAGAAGGCGTTTCCACCATGCCGAGCGATCCCGCCGCATACAGCGTGCCGCCCTGCACGATAATGCCCGTTTCCGAATCGAGCGCGCCGTCGCCGCCGCCTGTAGGCCCATGCACCGTCACGCTGCCGCCCGTCATCAGAATACTGCCGTTCGAATCCAGACCGTCGCCTTCGGCGTCCACCACGATCTCGCCGCCCGAAATTAAAATATATTCCTTAATCGCAGCGTCGGCGCTCGCCGCGTTGATGCCGTCGTCGGAAGAAACCACGCTCACCGTGCCGCCCGAAATTTCCACATACGCGCCTTCCAGGCCTTCGTAAGACGCATTCACCGCAATCGAGCCGCCCTTCACGCTCGTGAGCAAATCGGAAGTAATTCCGTCGTCGCACGTGTCGATTTCAATCGTGCCGCCACGGATAAACGTATCGCCGCCGTTGCAATGAATCGCGTCGTCCGTGGAATTGATTTTTATCTCGCCGCTTTCGATCACAATCGCATACGCGCCGTCCGTCACGGTATAATCGTCTTCGTCGTCGCCGTCCGTGTCGTATTCAATCTCTCCGGCTTTAATGCCCTTGCAGCTTTGCGCCAACGCATACCGCGCTGAAATATTCCCGTTGTAATCGCTCGCCACCTTTTGGTAGGTATTGCCGCTTTTAATATAGCGATAATCATCCGCTTCCACGCCGTATTCCTGCATATTCGCCGCGGAATACGCCAGAAACACCCCGTTCGTGCGAATGTCATATTCGCCGCCGGAAACATATACGAACGTATCCGCCTGTATGCCGTCGCCGTCCGCGCTGCACGTGTACGTTACGTCTTTCCGCTTTCCGTGGTGTACGCGCCGGAAGTATCGCCGTCGGAATTATCGTAGTCGCATTCGGCGTGCAAACCGTCTTTCGCCGCCGTTTTTACGTTGATTTTCGCGCCGTCCGCCGCAATCGTTTCCGCCGAAATACCGTGCTTCGTAGCCGAAATATCAAGCGTTACGTCCGCAAGGAAACACTTGCCCGAAGCTTTCACCGCGCTGCCGCCCGCACCGTTTGCCGAAATCGCAATCGAGCCGCCGCCGTTCAGATACAAATCGCCTTTCACGTGCAGCGCGTTTTCTTCGTCCGCCGCGGAAACGATCGAATTTTCCGTGCCGTCTTTCGCCGTGATCGTCAGCTGCAATTTTTTATCGCTCTTTTTAATCGCCGCGCCCGCCGCGTTCGAAATGGTTGCGCCGTTTAAAATCAGATGCACCGCCGCGCCTTTTTTCAAGCCGGAAAACGTTATGCCGCTTGCGTATTCGCCGCTTAAAATATACGTTCCCGCCGCGGAAATCACGCCGTCCGCCGCCAGAATTGCCGCGCCCGTATCGTCGGTATTTGCTTTCAATTCGCTGAAATCAACGTTGCCCGCCGCGATAATCGCGCTTTCCGTTTCCGATTCGTCGATCGTATCGGGAATCGTGCCTTCGCCGCCCCCGCCGAGCTGATCGCCGGGATTTACAAACGAATTTTCGGGGGGAGTAAATTGTCCGCCGCCCCCGCCGGAAGAGCTGTCGCCCGCGTCGGACGAAGTCGAATTATCGCACCCCGCGAACGCAAAACCGCTCAGAAGCAGAATGGCAAGCGCCGCTGCCGTTACTCTTTTTTTGCCTGAATTTTTCATGGAAGTCATCTCCTTTTTCAAATTTTGTACCCCGATTATACCGAAAAAACCTTAAAAAATTCTTAAAAAAACGCCCAAAAACCAAAAAAAATCGGTGTTTTTTAAGGCTTTTTTAAGAAAAATATGCTATAATATACCCGAAAACAGGGCGAAAAACGGGCAAAATCGCAAGAAAAAAGCCCCGAAATCGAAGAAAAACAGCGTAAAACAGAAGAAAAACCCATCAAAATCGAGGTAAAAAAACGGCTTATGAAAGCACTGATGATCGAGGACGAAAAAAAGCTTGCCGCGGCAATGCAATATTTATTCAAGGAAAACGGCGTGGATCTCGAAACGGCGTTCGACGGCGAAACGGGCTACGAAAAGGCGCTGAACAATCGCTACGACGTAATCATTTCAGACGTAATGTTGCCGAAAAAAAACGGCTTCGAAGTGCTTGCCGATCTGCGCGGCGACGGCGTGGAAACGCCCGTGATCATGCTCACCGCGCTCGGCACAGTCCCCGATAAAATCAAAGGTCTGAAAACGGGCGCGGACGATTATTTAACGAAGCCTTTCGACAGCGACGAGCTGCTCGCGCGGATTTTCGCGCTCACCCGCCGCGCGGGCGGCGCGGGACAAAACGAAATTTCTTTCGGCGATCTCACCCTTGATTGCGTTTCGGGCGAATTGAAAAAAGGCGACGAAAGCGTGAAGCTCAATTTTAAAGAAAAAGAGCTTTTAAAAACGCTGTTTGCCGCCAAAGGCACGCTCGTATTAAAAGACGCGCTTATTGATAAGGTATGGGGTTACGATTCGGACGCGGGCGATAATTCTCTGGAAGCCTACGTTTCGTTTCTGCGCAAAAAGCTGCGCTATTTAAAATCGTGCGTGGGCGTGAAAAATTATCAGAAAACCGGGTACAGGTGCGAGATTTTGCCCGAAACTTACGCGGGAGGCAACGGCAATGATTAAAAAACTGCGCAGAAAAATCGCGGCGTTCGTTACGCTTTTTATCGGCATTTTCGCCGTGGCGTTTTCCATCGGCGCTTCCGCCTACTTCATCAAAAAATACGAGCGCGGATTATATTCCGCTCTCGACAACGCGATTTCCGCTTCCGAACGCAAAGAAGCGGGCGGCGCGGACGGCGGAAAAACGGAAATCGGCGCGCTTCCCCCCGGCGAGATTGCGCCTACGGGCGTGTGCGTGGTGAAATGCTCGCTTTCGGAAGACGGCGAAATGCAGATTGAAACGCTTTCGGAAGATTTCTGCCTTGCCGAAAACGTTCTGGAAAACGCCGTAACCGACGCGATCGGCGCGGCGGGCGTAACGTTAAAAGTCTACGAAAAACCGCCGCAGACCGAAGAGCCGCAGCCGCCGCAAGGCGCGGATAATAAACCTGCCGAGCCAAACGAGCCGAACGAGCCGAACGAGCCGAAAAACGGCGGCAAAAAACAGGGCGTATTAAAGGCGTACAAGCTTGTGTATTCCGTGAAAAACGGCGCGGACGGCGCGCGCGTGGCCTTTGCCGATTACGCGTATTTAAAAAGCGTGCGCACGCGCGTGATCACGCTTGCGGCGGCATTCGACGTATCGCTGATTGCGCTTACGTTTTTGCTCGCTCTGTACGTTTCGGCACAGGCGGTGAAACCCGTGGAAAAGGCGGACGAAGAACAAAAACGGTTTATCGCGGACGCTTCGCACGAATTGAAAACGCCGCTTGCGGTGATTGCCGCGAACAATAAAATTCTGCTTTCGGAAACCGCCGCCCCCTGCAACGAAAAACAGCGCGAATGGCTTTTATCTTCGCAGGAAGAAATCGGCGCGATGACGGAAATTATCCGCGATATGCTTGCTCTTGCGCAGGGCGAAGCGCTTACGAAAGCGGAAAAACGCCCGCTCGATATATCTTATCTTGCGGGCGGGATCTGCCTGCAATTCGACGCGGCGGCTTACGAAAAAGGCGTTGCGCTGCAAACGGAAATCGAGCGCGGCGCAAGCGTGAACGGCGACGAAAAAATGCTGAAACGACTGCTTTCCGTGCTGATTGAAAACGCGATAAAATACGAGCCGGAAGGCGGCTTAGTGCGCGTAAAACTGTATACGCAGGGCGGCGCGAAAAACAGCGGCGCGAAAAACGGCGGCTTGAAAAACGGCGCGAAAGGCAATCCGAAAGTAGTTTTCGAAGTGAAAAACGAGCGTTCGGAAATCGCGCCCGAAGATCTGCCGCACATTTTCGAACGATTTTACCGCGCGGACAAATCGCGCGCTTCGGGCGACGGCGTGGGTTTAGGACTTGCGATTGCGAAGAACATAGCCGATCTGCACGGCGCGCGCCTGACGGCGGAATCTTCCCCCGCCGCCGGCACAACGTTTAAAGTTGAGTTTTAAAAATGTTGACGGGTTTTTTACGTTTATCATTTTCAAAATTATCCACTTCCAAGATTTCTACCTGATATGGAAGCTGAGAATCAATCGTTACGATATCGCCCTTACGATGCCCTAACAAGGATTTTGCAAGCGGTGAATCCATCAACACTTCATTTTCCGCGTTTTGCTTATTTCTTACAAGTTTGTAAGTAGAAATTTCATTTGTTTTTAAATCGCGAGTCGTTACGATCGTTTTTTCATTCACCATCATCAAATTGAGAACTTTTTCGTTGTTCTTTTCGTTCGTTTTGGGTATAATTTTATTCGTTCCGATTGCCTTTTCGGACGTACGCCAAGACGGATATATAAATTCTCTGTATCGCTTCAACGCGTTTATTACTCTACGATGTCCTTTTTCCCCGAGTTTTTGTTTCGCGCCGCCTATATCATAAAGAAAACAAATTTCATTTACGCGACTATTAAATTCTTCAATAGACATCCTTTCATTTTCTAAGATTATTTCCACCTCTCTTGCATATTGAAAAACAACACTCGGTTGCCCGCTCGGCGTATATACTTTATATCCGTTTTCGATCAGATAATTTCTGAATAAGCAAAATTGCATTTCTCTTTCGTTTTCCATAATTACTCCTTTGTTTTTCTTTCCGTTATTTTTCTTTAATGTCAGCCGTATTTTTTCATCCAGTTTCCGTTGAGATAAAACAACACGTTCGACTCCGATACACGACTATCGGCAAGATCCGTCGCTATTTCTGAAATCACTTCTTTCAGCTCTAACTTTTCGAGATATTCCGTGGGAATACCCTTTACCCCGAGATACCCCGTGATTGCCCCCGTAGAATCGCTGTCGCCGCTGTGATTCACCGCCGCACAGATCGCTTTTTTAAAATCGTTCTTATACTTTAACGCGCAGTACACCGCTATCGCAAGCGTTTCTTCCGCAACCCAACCTTCGCCGATCAAGCCGATCGCCGTTACGTCGTCCATATCCTTCGCGGAAAGTTCGATCGCTGATTCCATGATATTGTCGAATTCTTCTAAATGTCTTGCGTATCCGTATAATCTATGCATTGCGGAAATCGCGTCTTCCACCGCGCGTTTTAATTCCTTGCCGCGGCACACCGCGGCGATGATATACACCAACGCCGCCGCGGGAATATACCCGAGTTCGTGTCCGTGCGTGAGCGCCGCCGCTTCCGCGCCCTTTTCAGCAATTTGTTCCAAAGACATATCCGCATGTTTTGCATACAAAATGCCGATCGGCGCAACGCGCATTACCCCGCCGCACCCTTTGCTATCATTGATCGGGTGATTCGTTAAACCTAATTTGCCGCTTTTCAAAGCTGCGATACAAGTGCGCCCCGGCGAACGGCGGTGATTTAATTCGGGAATATCATTAAGATATGTATACCCAAACGCATTGCTACTCGGCACGTCTTCCCGCTGCGTTTTAAGCCAGGCGTAGTAAGATCCGCGCATTAAATATTGACGTTGATAAGGAATATACTCGAACAACATATCCTGAAACGGATCATGTATGCTTGTTAAGTCGGGATTAGGGTAGTACGGGTAAAAGCCTAAGGTAAATATGCGTAACGCGCCGACAGCCGTGAATAACGACATTTGCGTATCGTCTGAAATCAAAGCTTTTCCGTGGCGCAATTCGTAAGACTTTATGCCGCCGACGCCGTATTTTTGAACAATTTCTTCATGACTAAAAAATTCAACTGCGTAGCCGAGCGCGTCGCCCGCCGCCCCGCCGAGCATACACCCCAACGATTTTTCGAGATATTTTCCATCGACTTCCGGATCGCACTCTATACAAGCATAAGAATCGTCGTCTATCCGGCGGCAGCATTGGCAATAAGGGCATACTTTCATTTGTTTACGTTTCCTTTTTATACGTTAGCCGAAGAAAACAAGCTTATTTCCATTCGGTTACACAATAGTGATACGTAAATTATTCGGCAAATCCCTTTTTTATTGAAAAATTTTTTCATAATTTTTATATTGCTTACTGCTACGACAACTTAATACACAGCAATAAATAAACGCGATTTCTAAAACTTTCTTTCAAAAATCGCGTTTATCTTTATTCAATTTTTTGCTTCGTATTGAATGACCACGGCGTTAATACTCGTCTGCGCCGACGATCGCCTGAATTTCCGTTACGTTTACTTCTTTCAGCGATTTTTTGCCCTGCTTTACGCAAAGCGCGGCCGCTGCGCCCGCCGCTTCGCCGAGCGCGATGCATACCGACATAATTCTGAAATTCGAGTGCGCCAAATGACTGCCCGAAATGTTTCTGCCCGAAAGCAGCAAGCCTTCCACCTTCTTCGGCAATAAGCACCCGTACGGGATCGTATACGTGCCGTTTTGCTTCCACTCATGCTGCACGCCCGTTTTATCAAGTCCCGATCCCGTTAAGTTATGCACGTCGAAATTGAAAAACGCGTGGCGCACTACCCAATTTTCATAGTATTTCGCCGTTAAAACGTCATCCTTTTCCAGCCTTTCCACTCCTTCGA
The DNA here is from genome assembly GCA_937888935.1 of uncultured Clostridia bacterium. GTDB lineage: Bacteria > Bacillota > Clostridia > Christensenellales > Borkfalkiaceae > Scatosoma. The sequence continues at coordinate 1,293 of CALARO010000160.1, read as the reverse complement.
AATGCCTTGTTTCGCGCACGCCCAGAAGCGATGCCGTACTCATCAGCCAACCTTTTTCATACCCCGGCGCGTACTCGCGCAAAAACCGAATAATCGGCTCGATCTGCGAGCGGCACTCGATGGTGGCGTTTGTGATCGACTGCGCGTTTGTGCCGTCTACGCCGATCGAATTCGTCATATTCACGCACACCGTGTCTTCTTCCGGCTGGCGATACAAAAGCACATGCCCGGCGGGAAAGGGCAGAATTTTTTTGCCGAGCGATTGAAGCTCCCCCTTTTCGGTGGGAACGAGCGTTTCGAAGCTGCCCGGGAACACCGCGCGCGAATAATCCACGCCGCCGAGCTTGAACATAATGGTGGCGGGCTGCATTTTGTGATCTTCTTCTCTGCCAAGGCAGTACGGTACGCCCGCATAATACGCAGCGTCGCCGTCGCCCGTGGAATCCACGATGATTTTCGCACGGATAAACCCGCGCCCGCTCTTATTTTCCACAATCGCGCCTTCGACTTTATCGTTTACCGTGCTTACGCCGCAAACGCTTGTATAATACAGAATTTCCACGCCCGCTTCTTTTGCCATTTCGTCGAGTACGATTTTCTGCGCGTCGTGCGCGATCGCGTTGTACACGCCCGGGCGTTCGCCGCTGTTGTTTTCTTCTTTCCAGCCGACGATTTCGCCCTTTTCGCGCGTGCGGCGGAAAATTTCCTGCATCACGCGGCTCGACGATCTGCCGCCCCAATGCGACATCATGCCCGCCGTGGCGATGCCGCCGAGACAATCTTCTTTTTCGATTACCATCGTTTTTACGCCCTGCCGCGCCGCCGTGATCGCCGCGCCTACGCCTGCAGGTCCGCCGCCGCATACAAGCACGTCTACATCGGCGATTACCGGAATTTCTCTTGCTTCTTCGTGGAAAGTTGCTTTGATTTCTTGTTTCATTTTATTTTACCTCTTTAATATACTTCAAACGTAAACACGTTGGTTTCGCCGGTTTTTCCGTAGTTTTCGCGCACCGTAAGCGCGATTTTTTTATACGTATTTTCCGCATTATTATCAAGCGGCAGAAGCACGTTTCTTTTTAAGTTGCGGTCCGTTTCGAAAATCGTAACCGTATCGCCCGCCGCCGTTTCGCCCGTGACGATAAACGATTTTGCGAGCGTTTGCGGCACGCGAAGCACGGGCGAATTTTTAAGAATATTGCAGCGCGTGGAATGGAATTTTTCGCACCCGTCTTCCGTACCCACCGTTTCGCGCAGAAGATCGGAATCGAACACGATTTTTACGCCGTTGAA
>CALARO010000159.1 GCA_937888935.1 uncultured Clostridia bacterium | reverse complement strand
CTGAAATACGATTTGCGGCACGTGACGGTTTTTGCGACTTTGACGAACGGGGAAAAAGAAACCGTTCCCGCGACGGCGGATATGATTTCGTACAACGCGGCGGATTTAAATTCGGCGATTGAGAACGGTGATAATGAGTTAAACGTTACGCTGGAATATAAAGGCGTGCAGGAAGTTTTGCGGATTTTTATTGCGGCGGAAGGGCGCAGGGTAAACAGGCTGGGCAGAATTTTATTAAACGGCATAGATACTCGTTACATATACGTGAAAGACGGGAAACTGTTCGGCGATTACGAGCTTTTAGTGGCGTGCGACATTGAAAACAAAACCGTAGGAAGCTATTATGTGACGTTGACGGAAAAGATGCTGTATACCGCGACGTTTGACGCTTCCGGCAAGATGAAAGACGGCACGCTTGCGCCGTTTGACATGGCTACGGCGGCGCGGGGCGCATATTCGTTGGTGCTGAAATTTGAAGATTTATCGGTTGGCGACGGGTATCGGAAGATTTTGGTTGTGGATGACGACGATCTTGAATATCAGCTTTACACGAATGGCGGCATGGCGGCTTTTTCGGCGCATTTCGGCACGAAGAAAGAAGTGCTGGCGCAGTTTGCCGGGGTGAAGTTTAAATATCGGGTTATTTGCAATGCAACCATAAACGGGAAAAGTTATTATGAAGAGATTGAAAAGGAAGAAATTTCGTTTTCGGATCTGACGGTGGAAAATGCCGACGAGATTGATTTTTCGAAGTGCGGGGAAATCGTGCTGAAACTTTCGTATAAAGGCGCGAGCGGGTCTTTTTGGGGAATGTTGCTGCCCGAGCTTGAATTGTACGCGAGAAAGGCGTATGCCTACGTTTCGCGGTATAGCGGAAAAACCGTGTATATGCTGTATGAAAACGGGATTTATACGGAAGAAGACGCGTATAGCAAACAATACGGCGAATACTTTGTGGTGGACGAAGAAAACAGAGTGTACGAGATTGACGGCGATTTGTTTGCCGTGGGCGACGACGGGAAGTCGATACACGATTTTACCGGCGCGGAATTCGGCAAAAAGAAGAATATTCAGCCGGAAATTTACGAATGGTTCGGCGAGAAAGCGTATTTGTATCTGAAAGACGGCTTCGGGTATCTTGACACGGTGGACGTGGACGAGGACGACGGTACGGAAGAGATCAACATGACGATTGCGGTGCGTTTCGAAAACGGCGTGCTTGTGGCGGACGGCGACAAATATGCGGTGCGGACGAGAACGGAGACCGGGGAAACCGTGAAGTATTTTGAAATTCTGGTTGAAGGGAACACGGTGTACGCATACGACGATTTCGATCCGGACGATTACGACGAAGACGATACGTATCAGTCGCGTTGCAGGGTGCTTTTCAACGATAACGGTAAGGCATATTATTTCAGGGAAAACCGGGAAATACCGGACGGCGGCACGGAATTCGGCGAATGGAAGGCGGAGATAAGCTATTCTTGCGAATGGACGAAGAAAGACAATTTGATTGTGCTGAAATTCTATTATAGCGAAGTGCGCTTTCTGATCGGCGAGAATAACGAGCTGACGGCGTTGGACGATTTGTATTAAGTTTTGGGTTTTGGGTATTTTTTAAGCCTTTCCCCGTTTTCAGGGGAAAGGCTTTTAATTGACTGAAAATTATTTGCCGTTCGTAAATGAAGCTGCCCCTTGATCTTCAGAAATTTCTTCCGAAATATTCAGAAAATCAAAAATGGGCTACGCCCATCATCAGTCCGTTTCACGGACAGCTTCCCCCCCAAGGGGAAGCCTTGAAATAAGGCAAATTTTTATGTTTTTAAGCGTCGAGAAAGATGAATTTCATGACCACGGGGTTGTGATCGGAATCTTCAAAACCCGTCTGCACGTTTTCAAGATAGTCTACGCGCACGTTCGACGTGTATAAAAAGCCGTCGACTATCACCGTATAATTGCCGTCTTTGTAAGGCACGTCGCAGTTGCGGCAGGTGGGCAGAATCTGCTTGTTGGTATAATCGGTGGCGCGAAGTACGTTTTCCGGCAGCAGTTCCGCGGGGAAAGGATGCGCCCACTCGAACGCCGTTTCGCCTTCTTCGCCGTTGATATCCCGCACGGACGTTCCCGTGAAATCGTGGTTGAAATCGCCGCCCGCCACGCAATAATTGCCGCTATTGTATTCCGCCTGCATATCGGAAAAAAGCATCGTCATCTGCGCCGCGCGGATCTCGTCCGAGCCGCCGTATGCCGAAGTATGCACATTGTACAAGATAAATTCTTTGCCGTTTTGCATCGGCATGCGCGATACCGAATAGCAACGATCGAGATCGAGCAGCTTTTTAACGTTGTCCGCTACCGGCAGCGATCTTCTGAGCGCGGACGATATGCCCGTTTTCGAAAACGACAAAATTCCGCTGTTTGATTTGCCGTGCGGCTCGGTGAGCGGGTACATAAGATAAGCCGAATGATAATTCACCGCGAACACGCTGGCGTATTCGTCGAATACGTTCCGCGCCATCTCTTTCTGGTTGACGTGGTGGCTGCGCGTGGAATCGGTGTCCACTTCCTGAAACAACGCGAAATCGGGATCGAGCGATTTTACCCGCTGCAACGCCGAGTTGACGTGCGTTTCTACGCTCTCTTTGCTCGCCGCGCGGGATTCTTTGCCGCCGTCCATGAAAAATGTGAAATCGCGCGTGTATGCCCCGAAGCCGATATTGTACGTGGCGATCGTGTACAGGCGGTTCGTTTGCAGCTCGCTGACAACGCAGGGGACTTCAAGCTCGTCTTCGCTCTGCTTTTCGGGCGCGTTCGCGTTTTCGCCCGCCGTTTCGTTTGCCGTGCCTGCCGGGTTGCCTGACGTTCCGTTTGCCGTTTCGTTTGCGGCGGGGGCGTTTGATTTTGCCGCGTTGCCGCCGGATTTCGCCGAGCCGTCGGCAAGGGTTTGTTCGGATTTCGTGGGGGCGTAGCGGTTTTTGTTGCCCGGCGCGCTGCACGATTTTGCCGCCGATACCGTAAGCACCTGATAATCTTCGATGCGGCGATACGATAAAAGCACGTAGGCGGCGTACGAGATTACCACCGTGAGCAGCGCGAAAAATACGCATAATATGCTGAGAAATATTCGTTTTGCGGTTCTTTTCGTCATAATTTTTTCCCCGGATCGGTTGTTCCGATTTTTTCCCCCTGACGTTTTTTGGCGCGTTTTTTCGGCGCGTTCCGCCCGGAAGTCCAGGCGGTACAAGTATTATCTTATACGAAAAGCCATAAAAAGTCAATCGTTTTCGGCGGATAATCGGAAATATCGGCTTCGGGAAAGGCGGTTTCGCCCGGATTTTGCATTTTTCGCGGTTTTTCTGGATTTTTTGCGGTGGCAAGTTCTACATAGAAGACTTGGGCAGCCCAGAAGAAGAAATCGCTTTCACGTACTCGCGCGGGGATACGCCCGCGTATTTTTTGAATGCGCGAGAAAATTCCGAAATGTCGCCATACCCCAGCGAAACGGCGGCTTCGGACAGGGAAACGAAGTCGGTTTTTAAAATTTCGGCGGCTTTTTTCATGCGCAGTTTCTGCACGTAGCCGATCGGCGAATCGCCCGCAATCGCCGTGAACGCTTTGCGGAAATACACTTCCGACATGCCGCACAGCGCGGCGAGTTCGGCGTTTTTGATTTTTTCGCGGTAGTTTTGCGCGATGTAATCGAGCGCGAGGGCGATTTTTTCGCGCTTTTTTTCCGATTGGTAGCTTTTTTGCGACGAGGGTTTGAGCATAATTGCCAAAATTTCGTATGCGTTTTTAAAAAGTTCGAGTTTGTACACCGCATTTTTCAAAGTGGATTTGTATTCGCAGTCTTTAAAAAGTTGCAGCATTTTTTCGGGGTTGAGTACGGGGAAAGACATAGGCTGCAAGACGGCGGGATCGGCGGGACAGTCGCAAACGAATTCTATCGCGTAGAAATGCCCCGCGCGCACGCATTTCCATTCGTAAGAGCTGTTTTGGGGCAGTAGTATCGCGTTCTCGCGGTTTGAAACGTGCGTTTTGCCGCCGCTTTCGTAAACCGTTTCGCCTTCGAATTTGAAGATTACCGCCCATGCGGAACGGTTTTCGCGGCGCGCGCCGCGGTTTGCTTCCGAGTACAGGCGGGAAACAAAGTGAATTTTTAAAAGGGTGAGATTTGCCAAAAGTTCCGTATTCATGGTAGTTTTATTATAAGACTTGGCGAGAAAATTGTCAAGCGAAAGCGTGGAAAAAGTATCAAATTTGCCAAATTTGGCAGTTTTTGCATGTACTTTTTGTTCGCGGGCGGATATAATGGGGGTGCTGCGTGGAAAAAGCGGCGAAAAATCGAGAAAGAGGTGCGAAAACATGGGTGAATTTACGGGAAAAACAGCTTGGGTGACGGGCGCGGGCGGATACATCGGCGGCGAAACGGCGTTTGCGCTGGCGGCGGGCGGCGCGAAAGTGGCGGTGTGCGATATTTCGGAAGAGGCGGTGGAAAAAACGCTTTCGAGAATTCTGGCGGCGGGCGGCGAAGCGCGGGGGTACGTGACGGACGTGACGGATTCGGCTTCGGTGAACGGGGCGGCGGAAAAGATTGCGGCGGAGCTTGGCGGGATAGATATTGCGGTGCATGTGGCGGGCGGAAGCGCGCGGATCGCGGGGAAAAACGCGAGATACGTGCCGCTTACCGAGCAGGAAGATTACGTGATCGACAGGGTGCTGAAAGTGAATTTATACGGCGCGATGTACGTGAGCCGCGCGGCGGCGCGGGTGATGATCGGGCAGGGCAGAGGCGGAAAAATCGTGAATTTTTCTTCGATCGTGGGGTTGAACGGATTGAAAACCTGCTGCGATTACGCTGCGGCGAAAGGCGGCGTGATTTCGTTTACGAAATCTTTGGCAAAAGAGCTTGGCGAGTACGGCATCAACGTGAACAGCGTTGCGCCCGGCGTGGTGGCGCGCCCCGGCGAAGACGGCAATACCGAGTATGTGTACGGCTCGAATTTTCTGCATAAAAAATGTCTGGCTTCGGACGTGGCGGGACTTGTGGCGTTTCTCGTATCGGAAAAGGCGAATTTTATCACGGGTCAGGCGTATGTGATCGACGGCGGGCGAAGCCTGGCGATGAAGGGAAGCGACTGAAAATGAAGAGATTGAGCGAGTTGGAAGCTCCCGCTTTGGCGGGGGTAGTGCGCGAACGAACGGCTGCCGCGGCGATTGCGGAAATGAAAAATTGCTATTTCGACGGCGCGGATCTGATTGATCTGCATTTGTCCTGTTTAGAAAACGACGATTCCGAAACGCTGCGGCGGGTGATCGGCGCTTCGCGGCTGCCCGTGCTTGCCTTAAACTATAATTCGAAGTACGATTGGTCGGGCGCGGGGTACTCGGAAGAAGAACGGGTGGAATCGCTGCTCAGGGCGGTGCGCGCGGGCGCGGCGGGCGCGGATATACAGGGGTATACCTTTGATCCGGCTTCGAAAAACGGGTTTTGCGGCGAAGATAAGTACTCGTTTACGAAAGGAAATCCGAAAGAAATCGTAACCGATCGCGCGGTGATCGAAAAGCAATGCGAGCTGATCGGGCGTATTCACGAAGCGGGCGCGGAAGTGCTGCTTTCGTGTCACCCGGGGATTGCGATGACGAGCTTGCAGGTGGTTGAACTTGCCGCGTTTTTAGAGCAGCGGAAGCCGGATATAATCAAAATCGTGACAATCGCGGACACGGAAGAAGACGCGTTTGAAGCGGTGAAGGCGATGCGCGTTCTGAAAAGAGAGATTAAAACGCCCGTGAGTTACCATGCGGGCGGGGCGCGCGGGGAAATCACGAGAATTTTAAACCCCGTACTGGGCGGGAAGATTGCGTTTTGCGTGGATAAATTTTGCGCGGGAAGCACGATGGAACAGCTCGATCTTCACGCGGCGAAGATTTTGCGCGAGTATCTGAAAAAATTGCTGTGATTGCGGGGGAAAAATCGGGGAATACGGATAATAAGGCTCGGGCGCTTGACTTTTCATAAAATAAATGGTATACTTACGGCGTTGAGTATGGGTATACTTCGGCGTTGAGTACGGGAAAGGAAAGCGGCGGCGGGGAAAACTTCGGCGGCGCGCAGGGCTGAAAATATGAGCGATATTACCAAACGGGCTATTTCGGCGTCTTTGAAAAAATTGCTTGGCGAAAAGAAGCTGAATAAAATTACGGTGCAGGACATTGCCGACGACTGCGGCATTAACCGTCAGACGTTTTATTATCATTTTCAGGACATTTACGATCTTGTGGAATGGACGTGCATAGAAGACACGGAAAAGGTGCTGAAAGAAAACCGCACGTATGCCACGTGGCAGGAAGGGTTTCTTGCGGTGTTTGACCTGGCGAAAAAGGACAAGGCGTTTATCGAAAATATTTATAAGTCCGTTTCGACGGAACTTTTAGAACAGTATTTATACAGACTTGTATATCCGCTTTTAAAAAACGTGGTGGACGAAAAGGCGAAAAATTTTTCCGTGCGGGACGAGAATAAAAAATATATCGCCGATTTTTATAAGTACGCGTTTGTGGGCGTGCTGCTCGAATGGATCAGGAACGATATGCGGGAAAGTCCCGAAGAGATTACCGACAGGGTGAGTAAGATCGTTACGGGGACGATAGAAACCGCGTTTAAGAATTTTAACGGCGGAAAATAATTTGCGGCGATTTTTGCCGCGGACGGAATAGAGCTGTGCGGCGACGGCGTGCATATTTGTGCGCGCCGCGTTTTTTATACAAATTTTTATACAAAACGGCGGAAACGTATAAAATTTTTACAATTTTTACCGAACGACAAAATTTCAGACAAGCGGGGAAAATTGTCTGTTGTATTTTCGGAAAAATGTGATTATAATATAAATCGAACAGGGGAAACCCGGGCAACCCGCAGGGGCGGCCGAAAGATAAAAATCACATTCGGAGGTAAAAACAATGTATTACGGATCAGGAAATTATGAAGCGTTCGCTCATCCCGTGAAGCCCGAAGGGGTAGACGGAAAATCGGCGTACATCATCGGCACGGGGCTGGCGGGACTTTCCGCGGCGTTCTTCCTTGTGCGCGACGGGCAGATGAAAGGCGAGCATATTCACCTTTTGGAAAAGCTGGATATTGCGGGCGGCTCGTGCGACGGCAGAGCCGTGCCGGGCAGCGGGTTTTATATGCGCGGCGGCAGAGAAATGGACAACCACTTCGAAGTGATGTGGGAAATGTTCCGCGACGTGCCTTCGCTTGAAAACTCCGGTATTTCGGTTTTGGACGAGTATTATCGCCTGAATAAAGCCGACCCCAACTATTCGCTGTGCCGCGCTACGGTGAATCGCGGCGAGAACGCGCACACGGACAATAAATTCAACCTGAATAAGGAAGCGGCAATGCAGGTGAGCAAGCTGTTTATGACGCCGGAAGAAGAGCTGGAAAATAAGAAGATCAGCGACTATTTCGACGACAACTTCTGGCAGAGCAATTTCTGGCTGTACTGGCAGACGATGTTTGCTTTCCATACGTGGGATTCCGCGCTGGAAATGAAGAGATATTTACAAAGATACGTACACCATATCGACGGGTTGCCCGATTTTTCGGCGCTTCGGTTTACGAAATACAATCAGTATGAAAGTTTAATACAGCCGCTTCAGAAGTACCTTGAAAACCACGGCGTGAAAACGGAATACGGCATCGACGTGAAGAACGTGGTATTCGATATCAACGGTAAAAAGAAAACGGCGAAAAAAATCGAGTACGTGAAAAACGGCGAAAAAGGGTGTATTGATTTGCTCGAAAGCGATCTTGTGTTTATCACCAACGGATGCTGCACGGACACGAGTTGTTACGGCGATCAGACGCACGCGCCCGATCTTTCCAAGGTG
>CALARO010000158.1 GCA_937888935.1 uncultured Clostridia bacterium | reverse complement strand
AAGCATCACGTAATTCTGCCATACGCCGTTTGCAATTCCCATTTGTTCCCACAACCCTTTGAACATCTCGCCGATATTAAAGAGTAAATTCAAAGTCATCTGAGTTCTCCGAAAATTTCTTCAAAACACCGAGTTTTTCCCGGTTTAGCCGATCACCGCAAGCACGGAATCCGATTCCACGTTCGCGCCTTTTGCCACGGCAAAAGAAACCTTTCCCGCCACGGGCGCGGCGATTTCGTTATCCATTTTCATCGCCTCAAGAACCAAAATCGGCTGATCTTTCTCAACGCTCGCGCCTTCCGCCACAAGCAATCCTTTAATCAACCCGGGGAACGGCGAAAGCACTTTCTCGCCGCCTTCGATATTCGCTTTCGGCGCGGGTGCAGCCGCAGGCGCGGCAACAGGCGCGGCAGCTACGGGGGCAGCAGCGGGGGCAGCCGCCACAAATGCGGTTTTCGGCGCAGTTGCGCTCGCCCCCGTTTCTTCAACGCCCACTTCATAAGTTTTTCCATTCACCGTGATCACAAAATTACGCATAATATTTTTTCTCCTTCCATTCTTCCGAAAATTATTTTTTCACTCCGCGCGCGACATGATAATAAAAATGCCCGCTGCGAAAATTTCTTACATTCTTTTAATCCGTTTCACCACGAACCCGCAAGAACGCCTTTCCGCTTCATACACCGCGGCAATCGCCGCCGCAATCACGGCAACCGTTTCGTCGTCAATGCCCTCGTCGGCAGCCTTCACGGGCGCAACCGCTTGGGTTTTCTCAGGCTTTATCGCAGGTTTTTGGGCGGTTTTCGGCGCGGCTTTCTTTCCGCCCTTCCCGTTACCGAGCGAAGCGTTCTGCATGATTTTTCCCACGCCCCACACGATAAAAACGAGCAACGCGATTCCCGCAAACACTACGCAAAAACCAATCAACGCGTCCACAGCCGCTTCGCCTACCGATATTTCTTTATCTTTCAGGCTCGGATCAAACGCCGCCGCCAATAAATTCAGAAACATTCCGTCCTCCTTCTCAGCCGACAAGCATCTGCAACGCCGAAATTAAATACTGCTTTACGAACTGCGGCTCGATCACGTCGTCGATGTAGCCGTCTTTCGCCGCGTTCACGGGATCGGCTTTTTCGTCCGCATACCGCTCGGCCAGCACGGCTTTATCCGCTTTTTCGTTCGCAAATTCGATTTCCGCGCCCTTCACGTCATCAAACAACGCGATTTTCGCCGTAGCGAACGCGCAAGAATAATCGAAGCCCGCCGATTTCGCCGCAAAAAGCGAATATCCAAGCCCGATCGCGCGCTTATACACCACCGCGATTTTCGCCGTATCAATCGTATCGAGAATATTAAGGTACTCCGCCGCTTCTTTCAACACGCGCGAATTGTTCGTGCAAGTGCAAGGCGTAATGCCCGCCACGTCCGAAAACACAATCAGGGGTAAGCGATAGCAAGCGGCAAACTCGGCAAATTCTCTCACTTTCGCAAGATTTCCCGCGTTCAATTCCGCCGCGTTCTCGCCGCCGTCAAACACCACCGCCGCCGCGGCGATTCCGCCGATACGGCAAAGATAGGTTCTCGCTTCGGGCGCGCAAAGCGCGTTCACTTCCACCGCGTTTTCAAAAATTCCCGCAATCGAAGCCGCATTCAATTCCGCCGCGTTCAGCTCGGGGCAGGCTTCGTTCAATTCCGCGTCGATCATCGGCGAAGAAACGATTTCGGTGATTTCCGCAATCTTATTGCGGATTTCTTCGTCGCCGTCTGCAACAAACGAAACCAAACCGGACTTATCCAGCGATTTCGCCGCGCCTACGTCTTCCTTTTTCACGTCTCTGCCCGTTTTTGCCGCAATCACAAGCGGCGAATTCACGGCAAGATACGATTTCTTCGTAAAGAAAGTGAAATCGGCGATCGCGCAGAGCGTGGCAATCGAGCCGTACACTTCGCCGTTCACCACGGCATACTGCGGCACAACGCCTTTCAGCTGCGTGGCGCGCATCAGCACTTTCGCCAATCCTTCCAGCACGGTAACGCCCTCGCCGAGCTGCACGCCCTGCGAATTTAAAAGGTAAATCACGGGCGTGGCGTTCTTTTCCGCCGCGTCCAGGCACTTCGCGATCTTATCGCATTGCGCTTTCGAAATTCCGCCCGAGCGCACTTTGAAATTCTGCGCCACGATATAAAACGGATAATCGAGAATGGTGGCAAAACCCGTAATCACGCCCTCGCCGTCCGTATCCTCGCCGTAAAAATCGTTTTTCGAAAAGGAAAAAGCCGAAAGCTCAACGAAGCTGTTTTCGTCGGTAAGCGCGGCGATCTGCGCGCGCAATTCCTTTCCCGATTCGGAAATCTTCGCTTTCCTTTCTTGCAGCAAGCTGATTTTATCCATTGATGAATCCTCCAAAAACGTCGGTTATTCACAGGGCCGCCGAATCCGCCGGAAACGTTTCCGCCTCATTTTTATACAAAGCGAAAGCATATTTCGCGCCGTCCGAAAATTTTCAGCCCAACTTCTACCAAGTACCATTATACAGCATTTTTTTATAAAACGCAACCGTTCAAACGAACATTTTTTCAAATTTTACGGCTTTATATGAGCAAATTTTTATTTTTCACAAAAACGCGCCCGAAAAGCGGTAATCCGCAACAGAAAACCGCCTTCGCCGAAAAATTTCCGAAAAAATCACCGAAAAAAACCGAGCGAAAGCGGCTGCGAAAAAGCGCAAAAAATTATTTGATTTATTTTGTTTTTTCTTTCTTCTTTCCGCGCGAAAATCTCGATTTGAAAAAATCGTTGAGCGTATCGAGATTTTTATACAGAAATACAAATGCCGCCACAAGCAGCGCGATCAGAACGCACCAGATCAGAATTCCCCACCACACGTTAAGCGGAATAAAATTCACCGAATAGCAGGTGGCGAATATACCGATCGAACGCGCCAGCACGATCATCACCACGAAGTATTGCCACGTCATCGAAGAAAGTCCCGATACAAAGCATAAAATATCGTCGGGAAAAAGCGGCAGCACAAACATCGCCGTAAGAAGAAAATAATCTTTTCCCTTCACTTTTTTCAGCCATTTTTGCAAAGCTTCTTCGCCCACCATCCACGCCACGGCTTTATAGCCGATTTTCCTGCCGATAAAAAACGCCGCGAGCGAACCGGAAATGATCCCCACAAACGAACAGAGCGCGGCTTTGAAAGGACCGAACAACGCCACCCCCGCCACCGTGGAAACAAACGCCGGCACGGGCAGAATCACCACCTGCAAAAACTGAAACGAGATATATAAAAGCGGCATCCACGCCCCCGCGCGCTGCATATACGCGCCGAACGCTTCTTCGTCGCCGAGCACGTAAAAAAGTCCCGTTTTCTGCAAAATTAACAGCGTTACGAGCGCAAGCAACGCCAGCACGAAAAAGCTTACGAACGCGCGGTATAAAACTCCTTTTCCGAAATAAGAAAACAACGCCGCCGCAATAAAACACCCCGTGGTAAAAGAAGCGGAAAGCACAATGAAAAGAAGCTTATTGCGCGCCGCAAAGCCGTTTTTTGCAAAGGCAATGCAGAGAATTTCCAAAACCGCGCACGCCGCCGCAAGCAGAAAGACTACGCCCGTTTCGCACAGAATTTCCACGCTTTTTTTCGCCGCACGCCTTTTCTCTTCCGCCGCGCCGCGATATGCGCCGCCGCGCGCCGACCCGATTTTGCCCTTTCCGGCTTTTCCGTTCACGCTTTTTTCCATATTATATAGTATAGAGCGTTCGCGCAAAAAATATGATCGCAACGAAGTTTTTCCGCCGCGATCCGTCGAATTTATTGTTTTTAATTCGCTTTTATTTTTCATCCGTCCGATTTTCGCCGCCAAGGCGAGATCTCAGATCCGTAATCGCGCCGCGCGCAAGCTCGTCGCAGCGGTTGTTGTACGCGTTGTCCGCATGCCCCTTCACTTTGTGAAACGTCACTTCGTGCAGAGCAGTCAGCCGCAGCAATTCCTGCCATAAATCCACGTTTAAAACGGGCTTTTTATCCGCCTTTTTCCATCCGTTTCTCTGCCAGAAAAACACCCAGCCGTTTAAAAACGCGTTCACCGTGTAGGCGGAATCGCTGTAAACGTCCACCTTGCATGGATATTTCAAAAGCGACAATCCCTCGATCACGGCGCGCATTTCCATGCGGTTGTTCGTGGTGGCTTCTTCGCCGCCGTTGTATTCTTTTTTAAGTTCGCCGTACATTAAAATTCCGCCGTAGCCGCCGAGACCGGGATTTCCGGAACACGCGCCGTCGGTGTAAAGCGTCACCGATTTTTTATCCATAAAACAGTCCGCACCTCTTCGTCGGAACAAATTCTGCCGCGAAAATTCAAAATTTTTTTACATTTCCGCAAAAACCCGCGAAAAAACGATTGACAAAGCCGTCGTTTTGTTATAAAATGAATACGTTGCTTTTAGGGGAGTGGCTCAACGGTAGAGTAGCGGTCTCCAAAACCGTAGGTTGCGTGTTCGAATCGCGTCTCCCCTGCCACATCGTGTATTGCATTTTTGCGATACACGATTTTTTTTTCGGTTGTTTCGCTTTCTCACCCGCAACAGGTTGCGTCTGACGCTTATGTTTGCTCATTCAACATTCGCAAACAACGCTATTCCGTCACTTCGTTCCTTACGAATCGCGTCTCCCCTGCCACATCGTGTATTGCATTTTTGCGATACACGATTTTTTTTTCGGTTGTTTCGCTTTCTCACCCGCAACAGGTTGCGTCTGACGCTTATGTTTGCTCATTCAACATTCGCAAACAACGCTATTCCGTCACTTCGTTCCTTACGAATCGCGTCCCCCTGCCACATCGTGTATTGCATTTTTGCGATACACGATTTTTTTAACGAATTTTTTATTAATATTGCAATAATCTCAATAATATTTGATACTACGTTTCAGGCGTTTGCTCTTCAAACCTTCCACTTTATAAACGCCGTCTTTTCTCGAAAACTCTTTCGGATTCGAAATTTCTTCGTCGGGCAAATTCGACCACGGCTCTATGCAAACCATACTCGCCCTTCCCGGTCTCCACAACAGCAGATTTTCAAACCCTTTAAACGTAATATCCGCTTCCTTTTTGCCGTTCGTTTCGCAAAGGCTCACCTTTCTGCTGCGCAAACTTTCCAAAATAACCGTTTCGTCGTTTTTCAGGTAATTATCGGGCAAAATCAATTCATTCCCCACGCCCAGAGTTTCGCGCGCCCCCGTCAGATACCCGTCGGCGTTGTGCGGGCGATGCACAAACGTTTCCGTACACGGAAACACAAGCTTGTAATCGCTGATCGAGCCTTCCAGCATAAACGATTCGTGACCGCCGCAAGCAAAATACATCGGCTCGTCCCCAAGATTTTTCACCGTGTGCAAAATCGTAAGTTTTCTGCCGTGCAAACGATATTCAA
>CALARO010000157.1 GCA_937888935.1 uncultured Clostridia bacterium | reverse complement strand
TACGTCGAGTCCGCTTGCCGTTAAGCGGTGCTGCTGATTTTCCACCGAGCGCGCGCCCACCGCCACGTATGATAACACGTCGGCGAGATAGCGGTGATTTTCGGGGTAGAGCATCTCGTCCGCGCCCGAAAAACCCGTTTCTTCAAGACACCTGATATGCAGCCGGCGAATGGAAATCAAGCCGCGGAACATATCGGGGGCGCGATGCGGATCGCTCTGATGCAGCATGCCTTTATATCCCGCGCCCGTGGTGCGCGGCTTGTTTGTGTAAACGCGCGGCACAAGTAAAAGCTTGTCTTTCACCTTTTCCTGCACCGTGCGAAGCCGAGAAACGTATTCAAGCACCGCGTCTTCGCGATCGGCGGAACACGGACCGATAATCAGCAGAAACCGCTTGTCTTTTCCCGAAATCACGTTGGAAATTTGTTCGTCGTTCGCTTTTTTCAAAGCGGCGAGCGCGGCGGAAACGGGGTACATTTTCATCACGTCCTGCGGGGCTGGAAGCCTGCGTTTGAAAAGCATGTTCATCGTTTTTGTTTCTCCTTGTTTTCGTCTTGTTCGGTTTTATCGAATAGCGCGCGGCGCGCCGAAGATAAGCGCATCGCGGCTTTTAATCCTTCTTCGTCGTTGGTTTCTATGCATTTCGCAATGGCGGCAAATTGATCGAAAAAAAGTTTCATTTGCGATAATAATTCGTCTTTGTTTTCGAAAAACAATTCGCACCAAAGCCGATCGTTGATCTTGGCGATACGCGTTAAATCGCGGAAAGAATCGCCCGTGTAATCCGCGAGTTCCGCAGGATCTTTGCACGCCATCAGCGCAACGGCAAGGCAATGCGTAAGCTGAGAAACGAAGCCGATCATTTCGTCGTGCTTTTCGGGCGAAAGCAGCGATACCCGCCTTGCGCCGATCGCGTTGCCGAGCGCGGCGCATTTTTCAATCGCGTTTTCCGTGTTTTTCGCCGTAGGGGTTACGATATAGTTTCCGCCGTCGAAAATATGCCGATCAGCGAATTTCACGCCCCGTTCTTCTTTGCCGCGCATCGGGTGCGCGCCGATAAATTCAAGGTCGGGGCGCAGCATGTTCTGCGCGGCGTACACCGTGGCGCGCTTTACGCCGCATACGTCGGTGAGAAGCGCGTTTTTCGCGATAAATTTCTGATATTTTTCTATCCATTCAAGCATCGCGGCGGGGTAGAGCGCGAAAACAATCAGTTGAAATTCGCTAATAAACGCGCCGTCCGGCACGCTTCGCCCGTCGAAAATCCAACCGCGGCTTTTCGCGTATGCAATCGCGCTTTCGTCGGTATCAGCCGCCCGCGTTCAAAGCGTCGGCATAGCTTCCGCCGATCACTCCCAAGCCTACGATTAAAATTTTTTCGCTTTTATCAAGCGTGATTTCGTTTAAATTTTTCATAGCCGTTTTACCGTTTTTCAATCTGTTTTCCGCACTTTTATGCCGAGATAAGAAAGCGCCGCGAAAAAATCGGGATAGCTTTTTTTCACCGCTTCCGCCCCCGAAATCGTGCCGCCCGTCAGCGTGCATAAGATCGAAACTGCCATCGCGATGCGGTGATCGCCGTGCGAAGAAAGGGGAATTTCAGGCTCGTGCAAACCGCCCGGCGGCGGGGTGATTTCCGCTTCGTTTTCTGAAATTTTCACGCTTGCGCCGAATTTTCCGAGTTCTTCGCGCATCGCTTCCGCGCGGTCGCTTTCCTTGATTTTCAGCCGCCGCGTGCCAAAAAAGCGCACGCCGTGTTTCGCTGCGGCTACGGCAAAAAGCACGGGCGCAAGATCGGGGCAATTAGAAAGATCC
Organism: uncultured Clostridia bacterium; assembly: GCA_937888935.1. Lineage (GTDB taxonomy): Bacteria > Bacillota > Clostridia > Christensenellales > Borkfalkiaceae > Scatosoma. The sequence goes on along the minus strand of CALARO010000157.1, from coordinate 3,487 downwards.
GCTTCCGTAAAACTTTCCGAAAGCCGCTTTAAAAGCTGCGCGCAGACTTTATCGCCTTGCAGACTGTTTTCGTTTAAGCCGCCGATTTTTATCTCGCCGCCGAGCGCGTTTAAAGCGTATAAAAACGCGGCGTTCGAATAGTCGCCTTCCCCGCGGAATTTTCCCGCCAGAAAACGCTGATTTCCCGCGACAAACCAGGCATTTTCCGCTGTTTTTTCAACGTTCACACCGAAATTTTTCAGCGTTTCGAGCGTGAGAACGATATACCCCGCGCTTTCCGCCGGCGGCAGAATTTTCAGCTCGCTGTCGCCGTTTAAAAGCGGAAGCGCAAACAATAATCCCGTGAAAAATTGACTGCTCACGTTACCGCGAAGGGCGTATGTTCCGGGCAGAATTTTGCCGCATACGCCGATTTCGCCGTTGCCGTCCGCAATGCGTTTTTCAAATCGTACCGAATTTTTAAAAGCTTCTTCGTATACGTTTACGCCGCGTTCGATCAGGCGGGGCGCGCCGCGAAAAATTGCCGGTTTATCCGCGTTTTTTATGTCGCCTCCGCCGAGCAAGGCAAGCGGCAGAAAAAAACGAAGCGTGCTTCCGCTTTCGCGGCAGAAAAATTCTCCGCCGCTTTTCGGCTTTCCGCCTACGCCAGCAACGCGGATTGTCTGCGGCTTTTCGCTTGCTTCGTCGAGAATAATTTCCGCGCCGAGCGTGCGCGCGCAATCAATCGTGGCGCGAATATCTTCGGAAAGACAAACGTTTTCTATTTCGCTTACGCCGCAGGCAAGCGCCGCGCCGATGATATATCGGTGCGCGTAACTTTTCGAAGGAGGCGCGGAAATTTCGCCGCGCGCGCTGCTTTTTTCGATGGATACGTTCATATTTTTTTCTCTCGGCGTTGTTTTTCTTTATAGTCGGTAAGAAAATCGAGCGCTTTCGTGTACCCGGCAAAGCCTTGCCCCGCGATCGTAACGGCGCAGGCGGGGCGGATATAGCTGATTTGCCGGAAATCTTCGCGCGCCGAAACGTTGGAAATATGCACTTCCGCCGTGGGAATTTGCACGGCTTTGAGCGCGTCCGCAAGCGAAACGCTTGTGTGCGTATAGCCTCCGGGGTTAAAAACGATGCCGTCGAAACGCCTGAAATATGCGCTCTGAATTTCGTCGATGAGCGTGCCTTCGTGATTGCTCTGGCGGCAAACCACCTTGATTTTATGCGATTTTGCGTAAGATTTCAGCATTTTTATCAAGTCTTTGTACGTGTTTTTTCCGTAAATATCCGGCTCGCGTATGCCTAGCATATTCAGATTTGCGCCGTTCAGCACCAAAAATTTTTTCATCATTTTTTTTCCGTTTTTATAATTTTTCGAGAATTTTTTCGGCGGCAGATTCCGCTTCGCCGTCGTTTGAAATTCGTTCGTCTGCTGCGGCAAGGTATATGGGAAGCCGCTTTTCGTACATTTTTTCAAGCTCGGCACGGCGGGAAGATAAGGGGCGATCGTCGCTTGCCGAAAGCAGAGATAAGGAGCGGTCGAGCAAGAAAAGTTTTCCGTTTTTTTTCAGAAGCCGCACGGTTTCCGCGCTTAAAATCGTCCCCCCGCCCGTGGCGATGATGCAGCCCGTCTGCCCCGCAAGCTCGCGCACCGTTTGGCTTTCCGCCGCGCGGAACGCCGCTTCGCCGCCGAGCGCGAAAATTTCCGGAATGCTTTTTTGTTCGCGCGCCGCCGTCAGCGCGTCGGTATCGTAAAGAATTCTGCCCGTTTTTTTCGCAAGCAGCGCGCCGATCGAGCTTTTTCCGCTTGTGGGCATGCCGATGAGTACGATATTTTGTTTCGCGCGCAACGCTTTTTTATACGTTTCTTCGCAAATTTCTTCCGTTTTTTCTTCGCCGAAAGAGATGCCGCGCATAATCGCCGAAGCCTGCACCGCCTGCGCCGCAAGCATAAAAAGTCCGTTCGCGCAAGGCACGCCGCGTTCGCGCGCCTTTTCGATAAAATCCGTGCAGAGCGGATTGTAAATCACGTCGATCGCGCCAGAAAGGTTCGGAAAAATGCAAGGATCAATCGGCATTGCGGCAGCGTTCGGGTACATGCCCACGGGCGTTGTGTTTACGAGAATTTCCGCGTTTTTATGCAGCGTTTTCGCTTCTTCGTAAGTGATCGTATCGGGCGTTTTTTCGCGCGAAACGGTGAGAATTTCGCCCGCGCCCAGATCGGAAAGCACGGCGTGCAGCGTGCGCCGAGTGCCGCCCGAGCCGAGAATCAGCGCCTTTTTTCCTTTCACCTGCACGTTTGCGCGTTTGATCAATCGTTTTGCGCCGAAATAATCGGTGTTATAGCCGCACAATCTGCCGTTTTTATTTACGATCAGATTTACCGCGCCGATTTTCTGCGCTTCGGGTGAAATTTCGCTTAAATAGGGGATCACGATTTGCTTGTAGGGAATGGTAACGTTCACCGCTTTGAAGCGTTTTTCCGTGAGAAAATCGTGCAGTTTTTCTCTCGGGATTTCGCGAAGCTCGTAAGAATAATCGCCGATGTAGCCGTGAATTTCTTTGGAAAAACTATGCGCGAGTTTCTCGCCGATCAAGCCGTATTCCATTGCCGTGTCTCCTTGTTTTTTTGCAATTTTCCGCGCCGTAAAAATTCCCGCGCCGTCAAAAATTAAAAATGAAAATCTTTGTCTGCGAGCGCGTTTGTTCCGTAGCGCGCCGCGATAAAATCGCAGATTACAAACGCTGCCACGCTGTCGATTACGGGGCAGATCCGCCGCACAATCGCGGGGTCGTGCCTGCCTTTTAAGGTAAGAATCGCGTTTTCGTGCGTTTGCATATTCACCGTATTCTGCGGTTTCGAAATGGATGCCGTCGGCTTCACGGCGCAGGTAAATACGATGGGCATGCCGTTTGTGATTCCGCCGTTGACGCCGCCGCTGCGGTTGGTGCGCGTAAGAATTTTTCCGCCGTCGTTCACGTAAAATTCGTCGTTTGCTTCGCTGCCGCGCATGTTCGCAAGAGCAAATCCCGCGCCGAATTCTACGCCTTTCACACCGCCGAGCGAAAATAAAGCGTGCGATAATACGCCTTCAACGCTGTCGAACCATGGCTCGCCCAAGCCGGCGGGAAGTCCGCACACCGCCGTTTCGATCGTGCCGCCCGCGCTGTCGTTTTCGGCGGCTGCGGAAGAAATCGCCGCAAGCATTTCTTCGCGTTTTTCCGCGTTTAATACAGGGAAGACTTCGCCTTTCAGCCGCGCGATTTCCGCTGCGGGATCAAGCGAAAAACGCTCGTCCGATACGCCGCCGCAAGAGAGAATGTGGCTTCCGATCGTAACGCCTTTGTTTTCGAGCGCCTGCAATAAAATCGCGCCCGCCGCCACGATCGCCGCCGTAATCCGCCCCGAAAAATGCCCGCCGCCGCGGCAATCTGGTGCAGCCACCTCTGCGCGTCCTGCGAAAAGCTGTTTCCTATCGACAAAATTCTCATTTCAATA
>CALARO010000156.1 GCA_937888935.1 uncultured Clostridia bacterium | reverse complement strand
CTTAGCCGAATGAAAACAAGCTTGAACTGATTTGGCGGGCAAATTTTACGTTCTTTTCAAATGCGGAGCATAAGTTTTGTGCGGCATGGCGTGTAAATTTTACGTTCTTTTCAAATTTTTTATACTTTTCTTACGTCTTGCGGCTTGACAACGGCACTATATATAGTGTATAATATTTTCAGCTGCGGAAAAAAGCACGATATAAGGCGGTTTGCCGCGGCTAACCGAAAACGAAAGCAAAGTGAGGAAGTGAGATCGGGTGAAAGGATATATTCATTCTTTTGAATCGTTCGGCACGAGCGACGGACCCGGAATCCGCTTCGTGGCGTTTTTGCAAGGCTGCCCCATGCGGTGCTTATATTGCCATAACCCCGATACGCGCGAATTTTATTCGGACGGCGGCGACGGGCGGAAAAATCGGCTCGGCACGGCATACGAAGCGCGGCAGGTGCTTCAAGAAATTTTAAAGTACGAAAAGTACATTTCTTCGGGCGGCGTGACGGTTTCGGGCGGCGAGCCGCTCATGCAGGCGGAATTCGTGGCGGAATTGTTTTCGCTTTTAAAAGAGCGGGGGATTCATACCGCGCTGGATACTTCGGGGTGCGCGTTCGATCCCGGAAACGAAGCGGAAACGCAAAAAATCGAAAAGTTGCTTTCGCTTACCGATCTGATTCTGCTGGATATCAAGCAGATTGATACGGCGGCGCATAAAATTCTTACGGGGCGCGGCAACGAAAACATTCTTGCGTTTGCCCGTTTTGCGGCGGCGCGCGGCAATAAAATGTGGATTCGCCACGTGCTTGTGCCGGGGTATACCGATTTCGACGAAAACCTGAAAAAAATCGGCGAATTCGCGTGGAAGCTCGGCACGGTGGAAAAGGTACAGATTTTGCCCTATCACACGCTGGGCAAAGCGAAGTACGAGAAAATGGGGCTGAAATACCCGCTGGAAGGGGTAGAACCGCCCACGGAAGAACGGGTGAAAAATGCGCGGCGAATTATGCGCGAAGCAAAAGAACGCGCGGAAAACGAACGCGCCGGAAGATAGCGCGCGGCAAGATAACGGATATACAGGGGAAGTGTGCGAGGATAAGGGGAAAATCGACAGAGAAATGTACACCAAGGAGAAACAGGAACAATGCAAAACGAAACGGCGGCATACGAAGGCTGGAACGGATTTCAGCCCGGCGAATGGCAAAACGAAGTAAACGTAAGGGATTTCATTCAGAAGAATTATCCCCCTTACGAGGGCGGCGGCGAATTTTTAGCTCCCGCCACGGAAAACACGAAAAAACTGTGGAAGATCGTAACCGATCTTTCGGCGAAAGAGCGCGAAGCGGGCGGCGTTTTAGACGCGGATACGGCGATCCTATCTTCGCTCACGTCGCACGCGGCGGGGTATCTCGATAAAGATCTCGAAAAGATCGTAGGATTGCAGACGGATAAGCCTTTCAAGCGCGCGTTGCAGCCGTTCGGGGGCATCAGAATGTCGGAAGAGGCTCTCGAAATGTACGGCTATCATCTCGATCCGAAAGTGAAAGAGATTTTCGCGAAGTACAGAAAAACGCACAACGACGGCGTGTACGACGCGTACACCCCCGAAATGCGCGCGGCGAGAAAGGCGCACATTTTAACCGGCTTGCCCGATACCTACGGGCGCGGCAGAATCGTGGGCGATTATCGGCGCGTGGCGCTTTACGGCGTAGACTATCTGATTGCGAAAAAGGAAGCGGATAAGAAGGCGATGACGGGCGAAATGACGGCGGATCTCGTGCGCGATCGCGAAGAGATTTCCGAACAGATCAAAGCCCTGAAAAAGCTGAAAGAAATGGCGAATATTTACGGCTGCGATATTTCTCAGCCGGCGAAAAACGCGCAGGAAGCGGTGCAGGCTTTGTATTTCGGGTATCTCGCGGCGGTGAAAGATCAGAACGGCGCGGCGATGTCGATCGGCAGAAACAGCACCTTCCTTGATATTTATATCGAGCGCGATCTGAAAAACGGCGTGATCACCGAAGAAGAAGCGCAGGAATATATCGACCATTTCGTGATGAAGCTGCGTATCGTGAAATTCATGCGTATCCGCGAGTACAACGAGTTGTTCTCGGGCGATCCTACGTGGGTGACGGAATCAATCGGCGGCATGGGCGAAGACGGCAGAACGCTGGTGACGAAAACCGCTTTCCGTATTCTGCACACGCTGGATAATTTAGGCCCTGCACCCGAGCCGAATTTAACGGTACTCTGGGCGCGCGCTCTGCCCGAAAAATTCAAGAAATTCTGCGCGGATCTTTCCATCCGCACTTCTTCGCTGCAATACGAAAGCGACGAGCTGATGCGCCCCTTAATGGGCGACGATTACTGCATCGCGTGCTGCGTGAGCTGTATGCGCGAAGGCAAGGATATGCAGTTTTTCGGCGCGCGCGCAAACCTTGCGAAGTGCCTTCTGTACGCTCTGAACGGCGGCAAAGACGAGCTTTTAAAAGACAAAAACGGCAAGCCGTTTCAGGTTTCGCCCGTCTTCCCCGCGGTGGAAGGCGACGGCGCGCTCGATTATAACGACGTGATCGCGCGCTACGAAAAAACGATGGGTTGGCTTGCGGATCTGTACGTGAATACGCTGAATCTCATTCATTATATGCACGATAAGTATTCTTACGAAGCTCTTGAAATGGCTTTGCACGATACGAAGGTGCGCAGATTTTTCGCTACGGGCATTGCGGGACTTTCCTGTGCGGTGGATTCGCTTTCCGCGATCAAATACGCGAAGTTGTACCCGATCCGCGACGACGACGGCCTGATTGTGGATTACCGCATCGAAGGCGATTATCCGAAGTATGGCAACAACGACGATCGCGTGGACGAAATTGCCGTGTGGCTTTTAAAAACGTTTATGGGCAAGGTGGCGAGCCATCACACCTACCGCGATTCTATCCCTACCACGTCGATTTTAACCATTACTTCAAACGTGGTGTACGGCAAGAAGACGGGCAACACGCCGGACGGCAGAAGGGCGGGAACGCCGCTTGCGCCGGGCGCAAACCCGATGCACGGGCGCGATCACACGGGCGCGATCGCATCGCTTTGCTCGGTGGCGAAACTGCCGTATACGTTCGCGCGCGACGGCATTTCGAATACGTTTTCGGTGACTCCTTCTTCGCTGGGCAGCGACGAAGAGTAACCGCGCGGCATACAGGGCGCAAAGCTTAAAATATACAACAAGGAGAAACAACCATGAGTGAAAGAGTAGATAATCTTGTGAACATGCTTGACGCATACGTAGCGGACGGCGGGCATCATTTAAACGTGAACGTTTTCAATCGCGAAACGCTGCTCGACGCGCAGAAGCACCCCGAAAAATACCCGCAGCTTACCATTCGGGTATCGGGCTATGCGGTGAATTTC